>CAMOMM010000169.1 GCA_946619805.1 uncultured Bacillota bacterium
ATGCCTTCACCATTCTGCGGGTTTGTAGGATCATCTATCGGTACATTGGTAAAATATGCCAACTGTTTTTCTGATAAGTCCAATGTTTTCCAGGCATCTGGGTCATGGTCATATATGGAACCTAAGATGCTTATCTCAGCAGCTGCGATGGCCGCAAAGCCCCAGCAGGTGCCAAATGGGTTCTGGAAACGTACCGGAGTGACAAAACAGCGGTCACCGATCCCGTCACCGTTTGTATCAACACTGCGTAAGTCAAACTGCTCAGGTATTGGTCGCTCGCGCCATGACTTACTGTAGTCTTCCTTTTCTGTCGGTGCACTGCAGCCTGTAGTGGCTAACATTAACGTGCATAATAATATGATAAAAGCTTTCTTCATGAATGTTATCACCCCATCTACTTCACTATTAAAATTATGTATTATTTTGTTAATTAAATAAATAGATGTTAAATGAAAAAGTATATGGTTTTTGGCGGTTATGTTATAATTTCTTAAACTGAGTGAGTTGTTGGGGGGGTACTTATATGCGGTTATTAATTATTGCGTTTGTTGGAAGTATGATTCCTGTATTCGGATTATATTTCTGGTTTAAGAAAAGACCAAACATGCCTGAAGGACACGAAGAAGCCTGTAAGGAAGCTTTCTGGAATGGCTTTAAAAGCTGTTTACCGATCGTATTACTTTCATTTGTGTCTAATGTAGTGCTCCGTCTATTAAAACCTGAATCAATGAACATGTTCTATTACAGACTGATATATGACCTGATCGTATTAGCGTTGGTAGAAGAGTCCATGAAGTTTGTGGCTTTCAAGAAGGTCATTAAAAACCGTAAATACAGCTGGCTTTCAGCCACAATTTACATGATGACCGCTGCCATGGGCTTTGAGGTAGTTGAATCAATGTTATATGCCATAGAATCAAATCCAATTCAGATGCTGGTAAGAGGCGTAACCATAATGCATGGGGCATTTGGCTTCATCATCGGTTATTTCTATGGCAAGGCAATGTACACCGGTAAGAAGGGTTATACGGTATTTGGCTTTGTCATTTCCTGGCTGTTACATGGCATCTATGACTTTACCTTATCCAAGGAAGCCGAGGTATTGGGAGATATCGCCATCTTCATACCTGTTACTCTCGCCTTAGCTTCTCTGATCATGATAATCGTTGCGATCGTCTTCGTTAACAAGGCCGGCAAGAATCAGAAATACCTGACCATTATTAATTCTAATGTCCAGGCTTAATAATTTGATATATTTAAAAAAACTTTTTTAGTAAAATTTAATTAGGAGGACTTCTATTATGATGAAATTCATAAATGTTCTGAAGAAAATCCAGGGAGCGCTTTTCTTCATTGGCTTAACAATTGTTGGGTGTGGTTTTGTTATATTTAATCTGTTACCTATCATCATGCCGGACAAGTGGACAGATGAGACAAATAATCCTGTCATGACCATTGCCTTTATCGTAATTGGTCTGGCAGCTGCCATTTTCGGCATCTACAACATCATTAAGGTATTTAAGACTACTCCTGAAGAAGCTAACTACTTTGACAAGGTAAATACTGCTGAAGTAGACCCAAAGGTAGTTGAAGGCATTAAGAACAGTGGGGAACCGACTGAAGAATACTATTTCCATTTCTGCGGCAAGTTAAACCAGAGCTACATCATGGAAACACCGGACAGAAAGCCGGTATATGAAATGAACTGTGACAAGATGGGCGTCATTAATGACTACATCTACACTTTCAAGAGCCATGTCAGCGGTGATGAATTCACCTGCAACATCAGCCATACCATAACAACATCAACTGACAGCGGTGGCTTGGAACTGGTACAGAATTCATACTTCAATATCGATGGCATGAAGATCTGGGATTACATTGGCCAGAAGGGTTACTCAATTGAACCATATATTGACGGCATTGCCTTCTCATATAAAGTAAAGCACTATGGTGTTGAAGTAGCTGAGATCAAGGCTGCCGGTACCAACATCTTGGAAGAATATGAAGGGAAGGGTGGCTTAAGAGACATCGCAATGATGGAAGGCTTATACAGGATCTATTGCCGTGAAAGCGATGTTGATGCCTGTGCATTGATAGCCTTCGCCGTAACCAGAGTACAGATAATTTAATTATTTTTGAATTATTAAATCCGGAACATGAAGTTCTGGATTTTTTGTATCTCTTTAATTGCGCTTAAGACTATAATTGTACTGTTGTCAAAAACAGGAGTGTATGGTCATGGCCACATACAAGTCAAACGACCTATTTAAAGGGGTAGGAGAAACAGGCAGTTCATTTGTGATCAACGTTACAAGACTCTGGACTTTGAGAATACCGATGCTATATGCCTTTGGTAAGTATACTGACTTTGGACCAACAGGTATCTGGATCGCCATGATTCTTAGCAACGTTGTAATATACATAATCGGTCAGATCTGGTTTGAAATACTGTTCAGAAGAAATACCATTTCAACGAAACAGATAACATGAAGGTTTCACTTTCCAAGTGAGACCTTTTTTAATGAAAAACCGTCAGATAAGTGACGGTTCAGTTGGTGTATTTAAGTTCATGCTTATGGTGAACATAATCATGGTCATTCAGTTTCTTCTGAATGTTGATGTTAATGAAGTTAAACAGCATGGCAATTACCAGATAGAAGCCCAGCATTATTACGGTTGTAAGGTAATTAAGATTCATGGCTGATAACTTAGAAGCTAAATTTTCAACAAAAGGTACGCCGGAAGCGTTTCTTAATAACATATAATCCCAGCCGAAGTGATAATCAAAAGGTATGACGATTAGAGCCATTAACATATGCGGTATGAAACCCAATAAATAGTCAGTACGTTTTACTTCCAGCATGTTGGTAGAAATGACGGTGAAACCGGCATATACCATTACGAAGTGATACATTAATGAATGCCACGCTCCAAAGGTAAATAACGGATACCATTTCAATACCATCGGGAAGATAAGATAACTGATTCCTCCCAGTACGCCAATCGTACTCATCCAGCTTAAGGCACATCGCTTGGCTTTGCCCTTGCCAAAGGCTGCTATTGGCAGTACATACAGAAATATTGAACAGGTATCAAGCGGTAATATTCCACCGGCATTGAAGCCATGTCCGGTTGTAATGTCCCAATAAGATTCCCAGGAAATCTTGAAGATCTCTTCAATGATCAGATAAATGGAAAGAAACCTGAATATTCTTTCCGCTGTCTTAACACCCTTTTTTCTGGTAATTTCCGCAAGAACAGGGCATAAGAAGATTGAAATAATAAGATAGAGAATGCGGATGACAGATTCAAAATCCTGCCCGCTATATCCAAATATGTTGTATTTATAATCAAAAAAATCGTAATTCATTTTTAAACCTCTTAACTGACGGCCAACAGTTAGATATTATACACCTATCTGAAAATAATGAAAGTTAATCAGGTAAAAGTTAAGTAAATTTTTAAAGAGCAAAACAGATAGTATGTAAGGTTGGATTTGTTATAATCTAGGTGTAAAAAAGAGGTAAAAAGAAAATGATAAAGATTTATGGCATGCCTACCTGTCCTTATTGTGACTTTGTTCATGTAATCGTTGATACGATTGTTTCTGTTTCTCTCAAGAGAAGACTGCTGCTTAG
>CAMOMM010000170.1 GCA_946619805.1 uncultured Bacillota bacterium
TGACGACATCAACGTCCGGAAACAGCGCCGGCATTTCAAAGTTTCCTTCAACCAGCCTCTGCAGTTCCTTATATCCTTTCTCAAATTCTATTACTTCCGGCATTTCATTAGGTTTTACCAGTATTCCTGTCAGCATGTCAATTCTCCTTTCCTCGATTACAGCATAAGACAGAATCAGATAAGAATGGTCCTGACAGTGTCTCCTCTGTCATATGGAAAAGTGGAAACATGCTTTATGAGTGTGATAAGATGTAACAGTATGAAAAAGAGAAACATTCCAGTCATGTATCTGATAATGTTCTTCCAGGGCATGGTATTCTATGCCTCCATTTCGACGTTGTACCGACTGGAAAGAGGACTTACCCTGAGCCAGTATGCCATCATCGATTCCCTGGCGCTGATCATGACTCTGGTTCTGGAAGTACCCTGGGGCGTGGTAGCAGACAGGATCGGTTATAAGAAGACACTGTTCATTGCAAACGGATTTTACGTCATCAGTAAGATCGTCTTCCTTAACGCTCATAGTTTCATCGGTTTCCTGTTGGAAAGAGTATTGTTTGCCCTGGCGGTATCAGGCATATCAGGAGTAGATACGTCCATTCTTTATCTGTCCTGTGACGGCAGTGAAAGTCAGAAGGTCTTTGGCCGTTATGGGGCTTTCGGCAATGCCGGGGTTCTGTTATCTGCCGGTATCTTTGCCCTGTTCAACCTGACACACAGCCAGGCAGCACTGTTTACAGCCATAGCTTATGGCTGTGCCCTTATTGCTTCAGCGATGCTGGTGGAAGTGAAGGGTGAGAAACAGGAAAGGGACAGTGCCGGGTTTATTGAAATGCTAAAGATCACTCTTAAAGATTACCGACTGATGCTGTTTCTGTTGTCAGGTGCCCTGATAAGCGTCTGCAGCTGGGTAATAGTGGTATTTCTCAATCAGAACCAGTATCTGGCCAACGGGGCTACGGAAAGATTCATCGGTTTTACCTTCATCGTTACTTCCTTAGCCAACTTCCTGGGTGTATTCTCATCAAAGATTACCGACAGATTCGGTGATCTTAAGGGTGGAATTCTGATAATTATGAGCATGGGAGTAACTGCCACCCTGTTATCTTTCAGCCATAACATGTATTTATCGCTTACTCTGATAGCTCTAACCGATGTTCTGCATACTCTTTATGTTCCTCTGGAAAGCAGACTGCACAGTGATTACATAACGGTGGCTGACAGAGCAACCATGATGAGCATCTATATGATGGTAATCGATCTGTTCTCCACGGTTCCCAATGTCCTGATGGGAATAAGCGGGGAAAAATCATTGCCGGCAACCTTCCGCTGGTGCGGGCTGTTATTTGCCTTATCATCACTGGGATATGTCCTGTTTGTGATGGGTAAAAGGAATACAGCTGAATAACAAAAAAGAAGAATGCTACTTGGCATTCTTCTTTGCTTTATTGGCTTCTTTCTTAGGAGCTTCTTTTTTCCGGGCTTCAGCCTGAGCATTGAGCTCGGCAGCCTTCTTTTCAGCTTCAGCGATCTTCCGCAGTTCTTCTTCCTCCAGAACTCTGTAGGCAACCTTGCCGACCAGAGTCTTAGGGAGCTCTTCACGGAATTCAATATCATAAGGCATTGCCCACTTGGAAACATGGTCTTTCAGGTAGTCAAGGATTTCCTGCTTGATGCTGTCATCTGGAACTACATTTGGTTTCAGAACGACGAATGCCTTGACTTTCTGCATCTTGTAGGAATCAGGGACACCGATGACGCAGCTGAGCAGTACCTTCGGATGAGCATCGATGATGTTTTCAACCTGTGAAGGGTAGACGTTGTAGCCTGAAGAGATGATCATTCTCTTAATTCTCTGCTTGAAGTAGACAAATCCATCAGCGTCCATGTAACCCATGTCGCCGGTATGCAGATATGTCTTGCCGTCTTCATGAACTATTAAGGTCTGAGCGGTTTCTTCTTCATTTTTCAGATAACCTAACATTACGGATGGACCTGACAGGCAGATCTCACCGTCTTCACCGGTAGCGACCTGCTTGGTTGTGCCCGGTTCGCAGATGATGTAGGTAGTATCAGGATAAGGTAAGCCGATGCTTCCTTCACGATAGTCATTGGCAGGGGTCAGACAGCTGGCAGTAACACACTCTGTGGTACCGTAGCCTTCACGTACCTGAATGGTTGCGTGATGATCCTTCAGGAACTTGTCGACTTTGGCCTTTAACTCTACTGACAGAGAGTCGCCGCCTGAATACATGCCCTTGAGGAAGGAGAGGTTAACGTTCTCCAGACCCTTGGTTCTCAATAATGCTTCATATAAGGTTGGAACACCGGCAATGAAGTTTGGCTTCTTCTTGGCAATCATCTGAGCATAGGTCTTGACGGTAAACTGCGGGATCAGGTCACAGCAGATACCCTTGACCAGACAGGTGTGGATACCGATACCTAAGCCGAAACCGTGGAATAACGGCATTACAGCCAGGATCTTCTGGCCTTTTTCATAAGGAACTTCCATGGCTATTGAACTCTGTAAGGCCAGGGCATTGAAGTTAAGGTCACTTAACATGATACCCTTGGTGGTTCCGGTAGTACCGCCAGAATACAGAATGACAGCGGTTCTGTCAATTTCGAAGGTGATCTTCGGTAAAGGCAGAGGGAACTTGCTGCCGTAGTGCAGGAAGTCTTTCCAGGTAATTGAATAGGCTTCATTAGGCAGTCCCTGGTATTTACCCATGTTCTTGACTCTGAACGGGATCTCCAGATACTTAGGCAGTTCATCAGCAATGTTGGCCATGATGATGACGACGGTATGGTCGGCACCTTTTCTGGCTTCAACTACCTTTGAGTAGAACTGATCCAGGGTCAGGATGGCCTTGGAATTGGAGATGTTCATGTAGAAGGTGATCTCGTTTACGGCTGATAACGGATGGATCATGTTGGCAATGGCGCCGATCCTGTTAAGAGCGTAGAATGTATCGATTGCCTGAGGGCAGTTAGGCATGCAGATGGTTACTGCATCACCGGCTCTGATGCCGATGCTGGTCAAGGCCTTGGCTGTCAGTTCAATCTTATCCATGAATTCAGAATAGGTTGTTTTCTTATTCATGAATTCATAGGCAATGTTATAAGGATATTTTCTGGCACTTTCCCTGATGAGCTGATACATGGTCATGGCAGGGTAGTCAATTTCGTGTTTTTCGTTAAAGAAGTTATCCCATCTGTTGGACATAAAACTTGTTTCCTCCTTTGCAACAAATTATATTCTAACATAAAAAGAAAATTAATCTATATATATTCATTTCAAATTGGATTGTTCGGTTGTCCTAAGCAACATAAAAACTTGTTAATTAAATGTACACGATTGTTGCAATATGCTAAAATATAGCCATGATGGAAACTATATCTTCAGGTAAGAATATTGACTGGTTTTACATTCTGTGCGTTATCGGATTTACCGCATATGGAATATATTACCTGTACAGTTCCTGGAAATTAATTACGGGGAATATAAGGGCACGCAGGGAATTCATGAGTGCTCACAGTTCGGAACAGATCAGAAGGTATGACCACTGGCTGTTAATGGTAATTCTTGAAGCTGCTGCTTTTGCCTATTGCCTCTACCGTGTCATCACCATA
>CAMOMM010000171.1 GCA_946619805.1 uncultured Bacillota bacterium
GAAGCATATGTATAATAATTTATCTTTCTTACCCCGTTCTTTATGACTCTGGCATAATCTTCTTCATTAACACCGGAAGAACCGTGCATTACCAGAGGTATTCCGGTCTTTTCCTGTATCTCGTGTAACAGTTCAATATCCAGAACCGGCGGTTCCTTATAAATGCCATGAGCATTGCCGAAGGAACATGCCAGCATGTCCAGTCCGGTCTTTCTGACAAAGTCACCGGCCTGATCAGGATTGGTATAGTTTTCTCTTCTGACATCTCTTACTTCCATCTTAAAGTCATTGGTCAGGGTATTGCCGGCCATCTTGCCCAATTCCCCTTCAACCATGACCCCGTATTTATGCCCCATTTCCACCGCCTTGATGGTATTGGCGATGTTTTCCTCATATGGCAGCCGGGATCCATCATACATGATCGAGGTAAAGCCGATATCAATGGCCTTTTTCAGATAATCAAGGTCAACTCCATGGTCAAGGTGTACCGCTACCGGAACTTTGGCTCTTTTGGCATACTGCATGATAACCGGACCGATCTCATCCAGTGTTACGATACCTCTGGTTTCATGCGAAGTCGCAAACTCCACAATGATACCCTGTCCGACATCTTCAGCTGCTTCGATCACACCCTGCAGCATCGACATTGTCGTGACATTAAATGCCCCGACTCCGATGTTTTTTTCCACGGCATTGTTTATAAGTTCTCTGGTGGTAACTAACATATCCGTTCCTCCTGATATTATGTCTTATGATAAAAGACTGTTGAAATCCTTCTGCTCGATCTCATCAAGCAGTTTTTCCAGTTTTTCTCGTGCCAGTTCAACTTCCAGTCTGCTGCTGTTGTTCAGAGCATCGTCAAACTCACCTATCATCTGACCAATGCGCTCCTTATCCGCACCAAGAGTCTCTTCGTAGATGCGGTTAGCCCTGAACATGGCCAGCCTGTTTTCTTCCTGGTCTCGCGGACTCTGCTTGAGATACTGCAGTCGTTCAAAACGCTTCCGGGCTTCCTCTTCGGAGATCCTGTTTTCCTCGTTCTGAATGATTGCCTTCTTCTGCAGTCCGGTCGAAACAACTCTGACCTCTACTTCCAGCAGTGAGTTGACATCATAGGTATAGGTGATCTCAATTGCCTCCTGTCCCTTAGGCCCCACCGGTACTTCTACCGTCAGCTGACCTAATAACAGATTATTGCGGGCCAGATAGCTTTCTCCCTGCAATACCTTGACAGTTACATACTTCTGATTGTCATGAGCCGTATAAACCGTCTGTTTACGGCTTACCGGGATGACAGTATTTCTTTCAATGATCGGCAGATAATGACCCGGTTCCTCAAAAGTACCGTTGTCTCTGACAACTTCGGTACCAAGAGTAAACGGACAGACATCCGTCAGGATGACTTCTTCGATCCGCCGGTCTCTTTCCTTCATGGCACACTGCAGCGCAGCACCCTGGGCTACGGATGTATCAGGATCGACATACCAGTCAGGGTAAATGCCGGTAACCTTCTGCACGTAGTTTCTGACAATTGACAGTCTGGTGGCTCCGCCTACCAGAATGACTCGATCGAGATCGTCAAGGGTGACCTTGGCATCACGCAGGCTCTTTTCAATCGGTTTTCTCAGTTTCTCCAGTAACGGCTGACAGGCTTCTTCGTATTCTTCAATGGTAAACTGCTCTTCATGAAGCACACCGAATACATTAACGGCCATGGTTACGGTATCGCTTTCCGAGAATCTGCACTTGGCTTCTTCCGCAGCCTTGTAGATGGCGGAAAGGGTATGCAGATCCAGCAGGTTCACTGAAGCGACCAGTAAGCGGTGCAGATACATTTCCACAAGTACCTGAGTGAAATCCTCACCGCCCAGGAAATTGTCACCGGCTATTGCGTATACTTCCATGATATTCTTGAAATACTCAAGAATGGTAACGTCAAAAGTACCGCCACCCAGATCGAATACCATGCATCTTTCCATGGCTCCTTCTTCTCCTACCCCATAGGCAATGGCGGATGCGGTCGGTTCATTTATGATACGGCTTACCTTCAGACCGGCCAGTTCACCGGCTCTCTTGGTAGCCTTACGCTGATTGTCGTTGAAATATGCCGGAACGGAAATGATGGCCTCCTGTACCGGTTCGCCCAGATATACTTCAGCATCTTCCTTTAAGGAACGTAACACAAAACCGCTCAGTTCCTCTGAGCTGAACTTCATGCCAGCCAGATCATATTCATGATCCGTTCCCATGGTACGCTTGAATACCTTGGCCGTCCTGTCGGGATGCAGATAGCCGTATTCCCTGGCGGTTTCCCCGATCAGAATGCTGCCTTCATCGTCAACACTGACAACGGAAGGAGTCAGTTTTTTGCCAAGGCGGTTGGGAATGATCTCAACCTTGCCGTTACGGAAACATCCGGCCAGTGAATTAGTGGTTCCCAGGTCAATTCCAATTAACATCTGCTTACCTTACTTTCTTCTTTAATCTATTAGACATTATAACAAACGATTCCTCATCAGGCCACTTATTGCGCCCTGCCATTGACAGCTGATAGGCTGTGCCCATGTCGCCGGCAATTTCATGCACTTCCATTTCAAAGGCATCAAGATCCTTGCAGCTGCCATAAGGACAGCTTTCACACAGACTGTGATACTTCAGTTCCTCAATCAGTTCAAAAGCTTCCCTGATCCTGCCGGCTAAGGCCAGCGCTCTGACCTTGCGGGTCTGATAGAGCAGTCTGTTGGTACCGTATTCCAGAATCAGCGGTTCAAGTTCTTTCAGAGTCCTTTCCGCATACAGGATCTGTTTTTCCCTGTTTCCCTGATGGAAACAGGCATAGGCCAGATTACCGGTGATCTTGCTGAGATCATCACGGTTGCCCTTTTCTTCTTCCTCAAGCCATTTTTCCAGAATTCTGACCTCACGGTTAAAGTCCAGATCTCCCGCAGCGATCAGATGTTCCAGTTCCAGAGCGCGCTTTCTTCCGATCTGGCTGGCATAGGTGGCACGGTTGAGCTTGGCCTTAAGGAAGGTGTTATCCAGAATGTTCAGAGTAACAATTGCGTCAAAGTATTCACCAGGCTGCGGGCGTACTTTCTTCCAGCTGTTCAGCCATTCTCTGGCCTTATCAAACAGCCCGGCCTGCAGATAGGTATTGAAGATGAGGCGGTTGCCGTAACTGTAATTAAACTTGCTGATCATGTCTTTTATTACCTGTACAGCTTCATCCCAGCGGCCCATTCTTCTTAAGATCATGACTTTCTGATAATAATAGCGGGTGTTGTCGTTTTTGTTCAGATCAACGATCTTAATGACCTGATTGATGTTTTCCAGAGCCTTATCCAGATCATTTTTCATTTCATAGACAAAACTCAGACGGAAATAACTGTCCAGCGTATCCGGTTCATGCTCCTGCAGCTTCAGGAAATATTCCTCTGCCTTATCCAGATCTCCCATGTACATGCTGCACATGCCGGCATAGAAATAGCCGCTGTAATCACCGTTTCTGTCCAGTGATTTCAGATAGTACTCAAGTGCCAGATCAGCCTTGTGCTCCAGATCCTGATAATAGATATAACCGATATGTGCATCAACGGATG
>CAMOMM010000172.1 GCA_946619805.1 uncultured Bacillota bacterium
CAGCGGTCCGATGCAGACCATCGTAACCTTGTCTTCTGCTTCCATCAGAGTCTTCTTCATGAACTCAATGGCATGCATGCCGGTAGGCTTTGAATGAGGTTCCGGAATCTGCGGACCGTCCATGCCGGTAGCACCGTGTGCCTGCGGCTGAACATCCAGTTCCTTTACCAGTGGTGTTGAATAACCCATTGATACCGGAATCTGAACACCCAGATAATCCTGGACCTTCAGGATGTTATTGGTAACCTTTGCCAGCGTCTGATTACCAGCAACTGTTGTGATTCCCAGAATATTGAGTTCTTCCTGATTAGCCAATGCAACCAGGAAAGCTATGACATCATCATGTCCCGGATCACAGTCGATGATGATATTACGCATTAGTGCTCCTCAACATTACCACGTTTTACACGGTAGTAATTGATAATTGATACAGCTGTCAGGATCACGAATACTGAGAAGTATGGAATTGCACCAACCAGGTCTGTCGGGAATGCGCTGTTGGAGCTGAAGATGATTGATACAGCTCTGAATACGGCGAATATGATGGCAGACAGGATAAGTGACCAGTAATTTCCATTGGCGATACCGTTGGCAGCAACACCCATCCAGCCCTGACCGGAAACCATTCCCTTTGAGAAGATCTTCAGGTAGTTCAGTGAAAGGTATACACCGCCAAGAGCAGCGAAGACACCGGATAATACCAGTGACAGCACCTGCAGTCTGGCAACATTGATACCGGCAGTCTTGGCAGCATCAGCGTTCAGACCGCATGCTCTCATTCTCATGCCTAACGGAGTCTTGTAGATGACGATGAACATGATGATTACGATCAGAACACAGATATATGTAAGTATATACTGTCCAGACAGGATATCACCCAGAATAGGTATATCCTTTATGATCGGTATGTCCAGGGTATACAGGATCGGTGTAGCCAAGGAAGCAGTTGTTCCCTTATCACCGGTCAGCTGATAAAGAATGAAGATGGCAACTGAATCAGCAAAGGTATTCAATGCGATCATGATCAGGAAGGCATCTGCGCCTAACTTCATTGAGAAGAAAGTGATCAGCAGAGCTGTCAGGATACCGATCAGCAATCCGCAGATAACGCCTAACCAGGCATTATTGAACAGATAGCTTCCCAGAACACCTGCCAGGGCCGAGAATGTCATGATGGATTCAATTGCGATGTTACCGATACCGGTGCTGGCTGCGGTAAATGCACCCAGAGCAGCAAAGACGATAGGGGTGGCCAGACGGATGATCGTCTGTAAGAATCTCATTGTAAACAGGGTTGAAAATACACTACTCCACATGTTCCTCTAAGCCCTCCTTTAATAACTGTCTTTCTCTGAACTTCCTTAAGAAGTGCTGAGAAGATATCAGCATGATAACAATACCCTCAACGATGGCGACGATTTCAGATGGAACTGACTTGTCAACGAAGTACAGGATCGCAGTACCCTGTTCAAGATACTTGATCATGAATGCGGCAATAATGATTCCGATCGGATTGTTACGTCCCAACATTGACAGCAGCATTCCGCTGAAGCCAATGCCGACCAGTGACTGTGAAGGTGTATAGAATGAAGTCTGTGTCAGCAAAGCTGAAGCAGCACCCATTCCAGAGAGAATGCCGGCGATTGCTGCTGTGGAAATGGCCAGTTTGAAGGCGCTGATTCCAGAGTATTCAGCGAATCTAGGATTGGATCCGGCAAGTCTGATCTGATAGCCCAGTCTGCTCTTCTTCATGACAAGATAGAGAATTACCGTTACGGCAATTAACAGAATGAAGCAGGCAGATATTCTTAACGGCTCATACAGATAACCGATCTTGGCTGTAGCCAGATAGTCCTTTGAGCTGTTTCCGCCTCTCTTTAATGTTCCCAGGAATGTTCTGACAACATATGCGGCAACACCGGCATAGATTGAGTTAAGCATCAGGGAAACAACCATTTCGTTTGTTCCGAATTTTGCCTTCAGGAAGCTTGGCAGGATCATCATGATTCCGCCGAATGCCATGGCGCCTAAGAAGCACAGGATCGGATGCAGGATCGGGCTGGTTGATACAGGTGAAATGGCGATTGCTGTAACAACAGCACCTGACAGGATATAGATACCTTCAGCACCCAGGTTGAAGGCACCGGCACTGAACAGTACGCCAGCTGCCAGACCGGCAAAGGCATACGGAATAAAGCTTTCAATAACAGCACCGATATATCTTGTCTTGGTCAATGGTCCAGTAAGAATTGTTACCAGAGCATTGACAGGATTGGAGCTGACCAGACACAGAATTACAAATGTGATGGCCAGTGCAATCAGGATGGAAATGAGCATTTTTACAGCGTCAAAAAACTTTGGATTGGAAATAGACAATTTATAGTTTTTGGACAGCTTGCTGAACTTGTTCTCAGTCATTTAATGCACCTCCGATTTCTTCGGCTGACTGATGTTTGGCACCCAGCATGTACATGCCGAGGTCAGACTCATCAACCTTGTTGGCATTAGGGAAGTAACCGGCAATCTTGCCGTTGAACATTACGATAATGCGGTCGGACAGGTCCATTACCTCATTCAGGTCAGCTGAAACCAGCAGAATTCCTGCACCGCTGTTACGCATTTCAATAAGTTTATGATGGACGAACTCAGCTGAACCGATATCTATACCATGAGTCGGCTGTTCGGCAATCATGAATGTTGAATTTGTATTGTATTCTCTGGCAACAACAACCTTCTGTACGTTACCGCCAGAAAGGCTGTTGACGGCTGCCCGGGCATTCTTGGTCTTGACTGCGAATGTCTTGATCAGCTCATCAGACATCTTTCCGATGGCCTTGGTGTCCATAAACAGCTTGCCGTTGATGTCTTCTCTGGTGTAATAAGTTGAAATCAGGTTGTCGCTTATAGGAAGGTCGCCTGCCACACCGTCGACCATTCTGTCTTCCGGGATGTATGCCATACCGATGGCTCTTCTTCCCCGGATGTTCAGTTCATTGACGACTTTTCCGCAGATGTTGATTTCACCGTTATATTCTGTCTCTTCCAGACCGGTAATGCACTTTACCAGTTCCTGCTGGCCGTTGCCTTCAACACCGGCAACACCCAGGATCTCTCCGCGCTTGACGGCGAATGAGACATTGTCCAGAACCGGCTTGCCGTTTCTTTCCATGTGCAGACCCTTGACTTCCAGAGCTTTTTCATTGTGGAAATCTTCATGAGTCTTGTATTCATCCATATCATTATCCAGGTCACGGCCGATGATCAAATTCGTCAGCTGTTCCATGGTTAATTCCGAATTCAGATATGTACCCTTGCTGACACCGTTTCTGATAACAGAAATCTTGTCGGATATCTTCTTAACTTCTTCCAGCTTATGAGAAATGAAGATGATGGTATGACCCTGTTCCTTGAAGAAACGCAGCTGATCGAACAGCTTTTCGGTTTCCTGAGGTGTCAGAACAGAAGTCGGTTCGTCAAGGATAATAAGCTCAGCATTACGATACAGAGTTTTCAGTATTTCTACCTTCTGTCTCTTGGCTACTGAAAGGGTTGAAACCTTGGCAGTAACATCGAGCTCGAAATCGTATTT
>CAMOMM010000173.1 GCA_946619805.1 uncultured Bacillota bacterium
CCCTTCTGATTGAGGATGGTATCTACCGCAATTGCGGTCTTGCCGGTCTGCCTGTCACCGATGATAAGTTCTCTCTGTCCCTTGCCGATCGGGATCATGGAGTCAATGACCTTTAAACCGGTTTCCAGAGGCTGATTGACTGACTGTCTGTCAATTACGCCCGGAGCCTTTCTTTCAATAGGATACCAGGCATCAGGCTTAATGGTTCCCAGACCGTCGATCGGTCTGCCTAAGGCATCGACTACTCTGCCTAACAGAGTATCGCCAACCGGAACTTCAACGATCCTGCCGGTCGCCAGAACTTCCCGGCCTTCGGTAATATCGCCGACATCACCCAGAATAACAGCCCCGATGCTGTCTTCTTCCAGGTTCATGACCATGGCACTGGTATTGCCGATCTGTAACAGTTCCCCTGCCATGGCTTTTTCTAAGCCGGAAACCTTGATGATGCCGTCAGCTACTGCCATTACATGACCGACAATATCGGCATTCTTAACAGTCACTCTGCTGAAGTCAGCCTTTTTCATTGCTTCAGCGACTGTCATGTCACTGTTATTCAGCAGTTCCTGTCTGACACCTTCAAGTTTGTTTTTATAGGTACCGTCCCAGACATAATCCCCGACTACGACCTTGACACCACCGATAAGGGTCTCATCCGGAATGTTTTCCAGGGCGACTCTGCGGTCCAGAGTATATGAAATGGCACTTTCGATCTTGCGGACTGTATTCTTATCCAGAACTCTGGCTGAATACAGCTGACCGAAGGACATGCCGTTGTTGGCATAGGTTAGCTCCATGTAATCATGGAGTACTGCCAGCTCAATCTGCTTGCGGTTGAGCGTACTTATGTATTGGAAAAAAGCGTTTATTATTCCTCTGTCCTGTTCACTACCAAAAGTTTCTCCCAGCTTTTCAGCTTTTGCTTCCGGAGAAATCTCGTAATCATCGATAAACCGCCTTAATTCGCTGTCTCTGTTTAAGAGATCATTTACCTTTCTGAGCCGGTTGAAGTAAATATCTTCCCTGTTCTCATTATAGGATGTCTCGATCAGAGCCTGGGCAAAACGTTTGGTATCTAAACTCATTTCTTTGTTACTTCCTTAATAAAGTCATCAATGATCCGCTTGTCTGCGTTTTCATCGATCTTTTCACTCAGCAGCTTTTCCGTTGCTGAAATGGTCGCATCTACTATTTCCTTCTGTGCTTCATCAAGCATTCTGCTTCTCTGAAGGTCAATGTCAGCTTTGGCATCAGCCAGCAGCTTTTCCTTTCTTTCTCTGCCTTCAGAAATCAGGTTTTCCTTAAGCTGTCTGCCTTCAGTCCGGGCTTTTTCAATTGTTTCCCTGGCTTTGGCATCTGCCTTGGCAAGTTCCTCTTCCAGCTGCTTCTTCAATGCTTCGTTTTCTGCTTTCAGAGCATCTGCCTGGGCAAGCTTGTTCTGTTCATATTCGCTTCTGGTGTCCAGAATCTTTCTGACAGGCTTGTAACCCAGTTTGTAAAGCACGAAAAACAGCACAGCAGTAGCGCAGAGCTGTGTTATTGCCGTCCAGACATTAGGTACCAGCTGGTTCAGAATGTCTACAATCTGCATTTTATGCTCCTAAGATGAAGATGATCAGGAACGCAACAAGCAGACAGTAAATGGCACAGGTTTCTGAAATGGCAGCGCCGATGATGGCCATTGACTGGATCTTGTCAGCGGCATCAGGGTTCTTGCCAACGTTATCGACTGCCGTAATGGCAACCTTGCCTTCCATTAAACCGGTAATGCAACCGGCTACGACACAGAGTGCAGCCGCAAAGGCTATTAATGCTTTTTCCATAGTTTTCCTCCCTTATTCTTCTTTCGGCAATTCCTTGCCAATGAAAGATATTGATAATGTAATAAAGATGAATGCCTGCATCAGACCAGAGAACAGGTCAAAGTAGAAATGCAGGACCGGGGCTACCATGACACCCAGAATGTTGAAGTCACCGATCAGCGGGATCATCTTTGATACTGATGCCAGCATCTGATAGATTACCGACATCAGAATGCCGCCGGAGAGAATGTTACCGAACAGACGCAGCGACAGCGACAGCAGTGTGGACAGCTTGCTGAAGATGTTGAGTACAACAAACGGTGCAAAAGGTTCAAACCACCCCTTGATATAAGCCTTGGATCCCTTGGCCTTGGCTGAATACACTTCGATCAGCACACAGGTAACAGCCGCCAGAACCAGGGTAACCGAATAGTTGGAAGTAGGCGTATCCAAAGAAAACAGACCCGCTATGTTAGCCAGGAAGATGTAAAGTGCCACTGAAAGAATGTACGGTGTCAGATATTTGGCGACTTTGTCATTGGTCTTATCTCTGACCATGCCGTCTATCATCTGAACAGCTACCATCATCAGAAGCACAATACCCTTCGGCTCATCCATCGGGTCAAATCTGGTAAGTTTTCTGTTTACAAAGACGAGGAAAATGATAATTACAGCGGTAATAACCAGTATGCTGAATAAAGTAGTTACCTGTAAGCCTAGCATTTCCCCTCACTCCCTCCATAATCCCATAAAACTGCTGTTTTCTGGGTTACGTAACAATATTACACTTTTTTACATGTCTATTTCAAGATTTTAAATCAAAAATCGGCTGGTTATCAGGGCAGAGGAAAAAGGGCTTTCGCCCTTCTCTTTTTTGCTATATCAGTTTTCTTCCAGCAGCCATGTGATCATTGTTTCAACATGCTGATTCCAGAATTCAAATTCATGCTTCCCCGGATATTCCTTATAGATGACAGGGACTGATGCTTTCACCAGTTTCTCATGGAAGCTGCGGTTGGCATCGATCAGGCTGTCCTGCAGACCGCAGATCATGTAGACCTGTGGATAGCTGGATATTCCCTGTTCAACCTTCTGCTTTAACTGCTGCAGACATACTGCCGGGTTTTTATCTGATTTCACAGCTTCCCGATATGCTCCCAGCACCTGATCTTCATTGCATACCAGCTGTCTTCTCGGATCACCCGGTTCAAATTCCAGCAGATGAATGGCGGCGGAGAATGAAATGATCCTGCTGAAGGTGTCAGCATACTTCAGACCGTTTCTGAAGGCGCCGAACCCACCCATGGAAACACCGCCGATGAAGGTATCTTCTCTTTTATCGGAAAGCGGGAATACCTTTCTGGTGAAATCCACCAGTTCCTCACCTATCAGCCTGCCAAAGTCACTGTTCGGGCCTAAGCCGTTGACATAGAAGGAGTTTTCTCCATTTGGGAAGATCACGGCCAGATTATGATTACGGGCAATTCTTTCAATGCGTGAACTGTTGATCCAGTCATCCTGGTTATTGGTCAGTCCATGAAGCAGATACAGCGTACGGAACTTTTCCGTTCCTTCTTTCTTATATGCCAGCCCTTCTTCCGTCGGTCTGTCCACCGGCAGATATGCCTTGAATATTATGTTTCTTTTCAGCAGATCTGAACGGTAGCTCATTGTTATGATTGCCATTTGTTCCTCCTTTTATTTAAGGAAAGTGGCTTATGCCACTTAGTTTCTTATCTTTTCGTTATACTTAATGAATCTCTTGGTG
>CAMOMM010000174.1 GCA_946619805.1 uncultured Bacillota bacterium
CCTTACTTCCGTGAAATGTGCTACGGTGTCTTTCAGGGCAGACATTACATTGAGATGCTTGATCCCCTGTTTAAGTCCATAAATACCCCATATGGCGGCTTTGAAGTCCTTGAGCAGCATTTTACCGCTACTGAGATATCTCAGCGGGTAGCATTGATGGATCCAAGCGTGGAAACCGTTGAACAGGTCAGAAAGAGAATACTGGAAGGCATTGACATGATAATCCGGCAGAATCCTGAGGGTGGAAATGTTCTGATTTCCACCAGTTCAGTAGCTATAGATGACACCATTGGAGCCCTTTTCCCCGATTTCTACCGCGGCGGACTGATCCGGAATGCTTCCATCTGTCTTGTCAGATATCAGGACGGTAAATTCCATCTGGAAAAGTTCAATGATATTTCTCCCCGCGAGACCGGTGAGCGCTTCTTCTCTCTTGAAGGATCACCTGATTAACAGTACCGGCCGGATCATCCGGCCTTTTCTTATGAAAAAGCAGAGCACATCAGTGCCCTGCCTGTTCATTGGCTTTCTTCATTAACCGGCAGATCCTGTTGGAGAAGTCCACCGGATCATCCAGTGTGAATCCTTCTATCAGCATGGCCTGCTGATAGAGAAGATCAGCGTATTCATCAATCTCATCAGGAGATTTTTCATAGACATTCTGCAGAACCTTGAAGATGTCATGATTAGGGTTGATCTCCAGGATCTTGGTTGCCTTGGCTTTCTGTTCACCCGGAAGCTGGGAAAGATACTTTTCCATTTCCAGTGAGATGCCTTCATCAGCCACCAGACAGACCGGATTGTTTTTCAGTCGGCTGGAAATTCTTACTTCCTTGACCTTGTCTGAAAGAGCTGAAGCCATTTTCTGCAGCAGGCCTTCATTGCCCTTCTGCAGTTCTTCCTTCTGCTTCTTTTCCTCTTCACTCTCATTTAAGGCATCAGCCTTCTGGGCACTCTTAAATTGCTTGCCATCATAATCATGCATCATCATCAGCGTGAATTCATCGATCTCATCAATGCAGTACAGGATTTCAAAGCCCTTATCCAGCAATGTCTCGATCTGAGGAAGCTTCTTAATCTTGTCAATTGATTCACCGGTGCAGTAATAGATCTCATTCTGCTGCGGTTTCATTCTTTCCTTGTATTCCTTCAAAGTAACATACTTATCTTCCTTTGAAGAATAGAACATCAGCAGATCCTGCAGTTCTTCCTTATTGGCGCCATAGTTCTGATATACTCCGTATTTCAGCGAATTGCCGAAAGTCCTGTAGAATTTTTCGTACTGTTCCCTTTCCTTGATCATCATGTCAACCAGAGTACTCTTGATCTTTCTGGTTATTGATTTGCGTAAGCTCTGCAGTTGGGAATCCTGCTGCAGGATCTCACGGGAAATATTCAGGGAAACATCATCGCTGTCTACCAGTCCTCTGACAAATGAATAATAGTCAGGCAGCAGATCCTTGGCATGTTCCATGATGAAGACACCTTTGGAATACAGCTGCAGTCCGGCTTCGTAATCCTTGGAATAGAAGTTGTAAGGCAGCCTGGATGGGATGTATAACAGAGCCGTATAGGAAACATTGCCTTCCATTGAATAGTGAACCGTCTTCAGCGGTTTCTCCCAGTCATAGTATTTGGAAGAATAGAAATTGTTATAATCATCCTCGGTAATGTCTTTTCTGTTTCTCTTCCATAACGGAACCATGGAGTTAAGAGTGGTCATTTCCAGAACTGTTTCATACTCACCGTCACTGTCAGGCTTTGGTACGGACTTTTCCGTTTCCATCATGATCGGATAACGGACATAGTCAGAGTACTTTCTGACCAGTTCATGAATCTTATATCTGTCGGTATAATCGGAATACTTCACCTCATCATTGTCCTCTCTGAGATAAAGCGTGATTCTGGTACCGATGTCTTCCTTGTCACAGTCTTCGATGGTATAGCCATCCTGACCGTTGCTGACCCAGCGGCTGGCCGGCTGATTGGCTGTTTTGCTTTCGACAACAACTTTATCAGCTACCATGAATGATGAATAGAAACCGACACCGAACTGTCCGATTATGTCAGCAGTTGAACTGTCCTCATATTTCCGGCGGAACTCTTCCGAACCGCTGTGAGCGATGGTTCCCAGATTCTTTTCCATCTCTTCCCTGGACATGCCTACACCGTTATCGGTTATCGTCAGAGTCCTGTTAACACCATCAGGTTCCAGTAAGATCTCCAGCTTGTCATACCGATAGTCCTTATCGGTCAGCGAGAGAAAATGTCTTTTATCCAGAGCATCTGATGCGTTGGAAATAAGTTCACGCAAGAAGATCTCTCTGTTTGTATAAATGGAGTTTATCATCAGATCAAGCAGTCTCTTTGATTCTGTCTTAAACTGTTTCTTTGCCATAAAATCACCTCGTTTTAGCACTCTATATATCTGACTGCTAATATTATAGAACCATATTGTACATAATGCAAGTGCCCGGAATAAAACCCGGATAACCGGGTCATTTTCGTATCTTAATGTCTCTGGCGGTAAACCTCAGAAGCAAAGACGACTGTCGCTGCCGCAGCATTCAGGGCATTGCGGAAATCACGGTCATAAGGGATATAAACAAATTCATCAGTGTTATCCAGTACTTCTCTGGACAAACCTCTTAACGGTCCGCCTATGCAGACTAATATCGGTCCCTTTGACATGTCAGTCTTGTATAATTCCTTCGGTTCATTGCCTCTGTATGCACTTATGATGCGGAATTTGTTGTCATGAAGTGTCTTGAGAGTTACTGCCAGGTCTTCCGTAAGATGGATCGGAATGAATTCCGAAGCTCCTGCCGAGCTTTTCACCATAGTCTGATCTTCAAAATCCCATTCCCTGTATGGCAATATCACCCCGTCACAGCCAAAGGCATAGAGCGAACGCAGAATGTATCCCAGATTATAGCTGTCCTCTACCCCTTCCACCAGAGCCAGGAAAGGTTCTTCCTTAACCAGCAGCGAGGTAATGGACTGGAAACGTCTCTGCTGAACTTCCCGGATAATGCCTCCATGAGTTCTGCCCAAAGCATTCTGTTCAATGAATTCACGCGGTACCCTTTCCACATTGACACGGCATTTATAGGCTTCATGCACGATGAAAGCCACATCTGAAGAATGCTTGTCCTTATCAATGTAAATGGTCTCTACCTTGCGGTATTTGCTGTCCATGGCCGCCTTGACGGCGATTGCTCCTTCAATAATCATAACTGCTCCCTGATCAGGTGGATAAATGAATTCTCATTTACGGCCACCGGTACTTTTATTCTCAATAACTGCAGCGGTCTGTTGGCGATCTCGACTTCATTGCCCTGCAGATCCTTCATGTTTTCAACGGTAAATACGGCATCATCCGTACCCGGATTCATTATCGCCAGCCTGTCGCCTTTTTCAAAATGATTTCTGACTTCAATGACTGCCATTGAAGTTTCCTCATCATATTCTCTGACATTGGCCACGAAGTTCTGTGATGCCGTCTGCGTCAGATTGTAAAGCTGTCCGCTTTCCAGATCAAATCCCGGATAGAAGCCAGG
>CAMOMM010000175.1 GCA_946619805.1 uncultured Bacillota bacterium
TCCTGAGCAAAGATGTCCTTTACGTTAAAGGCAATTATGCCGGTATCACCATGTGGATTATATACTTCAACATTGTCATAACAAGCCAGCTTTTCCATGAAGTATTTTCTTAACTGTTTTTCATGTTCGACAATGTTGTCCATTCCTATATGGGAAATGTACTTTACAGCTGCGCCTAAACCGATGACGCCTTCCATGTCAGGAGTACCGGATTCAAACTTTTCCGGAGTATCCTTCAGAATGACGGTCCCATCCTTTTCAAAACGGGCATTTGACCCTCCACCGAAGGTAAACGGGGTCATGGCATCAAGCAGAGCTTTCTTTCCATATAATACGCCTACACCAGAAGGACCGCACATCTTATGAGATGAGAAAGCCATGAAATCGCAGTCCCAGTCTCTGACATCGGTAGGAATGTGAGCTGCTGACTGAGCCGCATCAACTACCGTTACCGCCCCATACTTATGGGCAATGCGACACAATTTCTTTACATCAGCAATATAGCCCAGAACATTGGTAACAGCCGCAAAGGCCACGATTCTGACCTTTTCATTCATTGCCTTTTCCAGATTGGCCGGCAGCAGTCTGCCCTCTTCGTCAAGGTCAATGTATCTGATGACGGCACCTGTTCTTTTGGCCACGTCAAACCAAGGCAGCACGTTGGAAGCGTGTTCTGCCAGAGTAATGAGTATCTCGTCACCGGCTTTCAGATTGGCCAGACCGTAACTGTAGGCAATTATATTGAGCCCGTTGGTGGCACCGGCAGTAAAGACTACTTCCTTTTCATCGCAGTTGATGAAGTCTCCCACGATCTTTCTGACTGAATCATAAGCCGTATCAGCTTTCTGGGATAATTCATATTCGCCGCGGTGAATGTTTGAAGTGTAGTTGTGATAGAAATCATTGATGGCATCAATAACGGCATTCGGCTTGAAAGTAGTGGCCGAGTTATCCAGGTAAACCAGAGGATGTCCGCTCATCAGCTTACCGTCAAGCATTGGAAAATCTTTTCTTACTTCATTGACATCAAGCATCCCGGGTTACCTTCCTTTCTATTTCGTCGCTTAACAGTCTGTTAATACTGTCATCGTCGATTATCTGCGTTACCGGCAGCAGATAGCCCTTTACTATTAATCCGATTGCTTCCCTGTGGGAAAGACCTCTGGACTGCAGGTAATATACCTGTTCCTCATCAGGCTGTCCCAGTGAGGCAGCATGTGAGGCTTCAACTTCGTTATCGTAAATGTAAAGAACCGGCAGGATCTTGCCTACGGAAGTCTTATCGTAAGTCAGCAGACGGCTGGTCTGATGCGTTGAGGCATTGTGACTGCCCTGTACAATGGTATTTCTGACGACCATGTCGGTAAAACCGTTGGCCATGACCACACCGTAGTTATTGATGTGGGCAACCGTATTACCGGCCAGATGGAAAGTATCCTGATTGAATATCTTGGAGCTTTCTGATAATGAAGCAGTCTGAACTTTGAGTTCTCCTCCCTGGCCCAGCAGCTGATAATTACAGTTATATTCTGATTTGAAAACGGTAAGATCAGCGTGAGCTATTATGACGGAACTGTCTGCCATGATGTCAAACTTCTCATTGAACTGAATGTCTGCCTCATTGTGATTGACCGTCAGAAAAGTAACACGGCTGTCAGAGCCGACCTTTACCTGCAGATCAACCTTCAGTGTTCCCTTTCCTTCCAGGAAAATGATCACCTTGGCATCTGTTCGCCTTTCGACTTCAAGATCAAGACGGCACAGTGATCCGCTGTCGGAATTCACTGTGATCTTCTTTGATTTGTTTATGCTGATCAGGTTCATCATAATGCTCCTGACTTATTTACGGCACAAGTTCCCAATGAAATGGCTCTCTGTACTTCTTCCTGCTGCTCCAGAGTAATGTTCTTTTCCCTTAACAGCCACTCATATCCTTCAGCATCGATCTTCTTGGCCAGTTCATGGTCTCCGCTTTCAACGATTCTTCCGTTGATCAGTACGTGAGCATGAGTAGGTCTGATCAGGTCATAGAATCTTTCATAGTGAGATACGATGATCATTCCCATGTCAGTCTCCCGTTTCAGATTGAGAATATTGTCAGCCACTACCTTTATGGCATCGACGTCCAGACCGGAATCCAGTTCATCCAGCATGGCCAGTTTCGGTTTTAACAGCTTCATCTGGATGATCTCATTACGCTTCTTTTCCCCGCCTGAGAATCCTTCATTAAGGAAACGGTGGGCAATGGAGGCATCCATCTGAACATCTGCGATGGTTTTATCCAGCAGACGGATGAATTCAAACAGCCTGACCGGCTGGTCTCTGTGTGCGTTTACTGCGGCCTTCAGGAAATCGGAATTGGTAACTCCCGGGACTTCCTGCGGATACTGCATTGCGATGAAAAGACCGGCCTTGCTGCGCTCATCCACACTCATGGCCAGAACATCCTGACCGTCGAATGTGATACTTCCTTCCGTTACTTTATATCTCGGATGGCCCATGATGGTCATTAACAGCGTGCTCTTGCCGTTGCCGTTAGGACCCATCAGTGCGTGAACCTCTCCTGTATTAACCGTTAAATCAACGCCTTTTAAGATCTCCTTGTCCTCAACATTGACATGAAGATTCCTGATTTCCAGTGTTGACATAAGCTTCACCCCTTTTCATTCAGGTTTTATTATAACATAACCCTCTGACAAGTTTCACCAATATACACCCTATTTCTTTTGGTTGCATCTTAAAAAAATATAAACTATAATAATTTAGTTCGCGCCAGGAGGATTACTATTTATGGTAGAAAAATTAAAAGAATACTGGTTCCCTCTGTTGATTGGTATCTTCTTTGTATGCATCACCGTATACTTTGCATATGATCAGAACAAGGGTAAATTACCAGGTAAAACAGTTAATGGTCAGCAGATCGTTTTCTCAGTCGATGATGAAAACTTCTCAGCCGATCAGATATATGATGAACTGTCAAAGACCTACTACGAAGACAGAGTCTACACGATGTTCCATACAGCTCTGCTGGACAACTCTGTAGAATCAACTGATGAATTCATTAATGACATCAAGACCCGTTATCAGAATCTGGTAGCTGCCTACAGTCAGCACTACGGTTATGACGAAGCATATCTCGACAACATTGCCAAGACCTATTACGGATACGATACCTTCTATGATTATCTGCTTTACAGCACCAAGACTGAAAAGCTGTATGGACAGTATGTTTCCGAACACATCAGCGAACTTGTTTCCGAACACTTTACAACTGAACACAAGCCTCGCATCATCAGCTATGTCGTTCTGACCATGGACGATCCTGACAATCCGACTGCTGAAGAAGCTGAAAAGCTGAAGAACGCACAGGATGCCTGGGCATCTTCCGAATACAGCGTTGACAACTTTGCTGCCTTCGCTGAAAAGTTCTCTGAAGACGGCAATGCTTCCAACGGCGGCAGATTCGGCTATCTCGATGCTGAAACAACCGGAAACGACAAGACTTTCCAGGAGACTTCCCTCGC
>CAMOMM010000176.1 GCA_946619805.1 uncultured Bacillota bacterium
GCGGCCAGTTTGTCATCAGTTCATTGATCTGCGTAATGGCGTCTTCATATTTTCCTGTTCTGGCCAGTGAATGAGCATAGATCCATTTCATCTGCTGATGAGCAGGATCCTTCTTCAGGAAACGGCTGCACTGCCGGCAGCATTCTTCATAGAACTCCTGCTGGAACAGTTCATTGGCCATCAACAACCCCAGATGAATGTCATCAGGGTATTTATCACACAGCTGCTTCAGTTCACTGATCAGCCGCTTGTCTTCAAAATTAATGCGGTAGGACAGAGCCAGAGCCTCCCCATACGGATGGGATTCCGGCAAAGCCAGCATTTCATCGATATCAGGACGGGATTCCTCGCTTGATTCTCTTCTTATCTTCAGATACAGGCCAAGGTACTTATGGCATACCTCGCCATCCTTTCCCGGTTCAAACATCTTCATCGGCAGAGTATCATCGTGGATAATACCGTTGATGATGACAAAATCGATGAAATCCTTAGGATACTTTTCATACAGTTCTTCCGCTCTTGGCAGTAAGGTAAACTGTGAATCAAGATAGACCCATACTTCATGGGAAATGAAATAATGATCCATGAAGAAATTCATCATGGCTTCCTCGCAATCCATGCGGGTATCAATTGCCTGGCAGACATCTTCATTGATCAGTCTGGCCCAGCAGTCTACATCATTTCGGGATGGAAAATCATTATAGAGTTCTTCCAGTCTGTCTCTCCATAATTCAACCGGAGTCTTTTCCGTTCGCAATCCCTGCTCTTCAGCATACTTCAAAGCCTCTTCGTAAGCATTACGAAGCTGCTTGAATTCCTCCGGTTTTTCTTCCGGGTTGGTATTTACCAGCTTTTCACGGTAAGCCCGGGTTATTTTTCTTTTATCTTTTGTCGGTTCAATGCCCAGTATCTTCCAGAACATGGCATTTACTCCTTTCCCTGATCACACAGCTGCCGGCATGTGCACATCCCGCACAGCTGTTCTTATTATTCTTAAGCAGGTATACAGCCAGTATCACCAGCCGTACGACCCCAAGCAGGACAATTACATCACCCATGCTCATGTTAATGCACTCCAATCATTCTGACTGCCAGGGTAACGACCCAGGCAATGGCACACTGCCAGATGACTACATACGCTGCCCATTTTGCGCCCAGCTCTCTTCTGATGGAGGCAATGGCCGCCACACAAGGAGTATATAACAATGAGAAAACCAGAATGCAGGCTGCCGTTGCCGAAGTAATGGCATTGGCAACTCCCGCAGGGGCAAACAGCATTTCCATGGTGGAAACAACGCTTTCCTTGGCCATGAATCCGCATACCAGTGAAGTAACGATCCTCCAGTCACCCATTCCCAGCGGTTTCATTACCGGAGCAATAAATCCGGCAATAAGAGCCAGAATACTGTCGGCAGTATCCTCAACATAGTTTAATCCGAAATCAAAGCTCTTTAGGAACCAGACAGCAATGGTGGCAATGAGAATGATGGAGAACGCTCTCTGCAGAAAGTCCTTGGCCTTTTCCCATAACAGCAGCATGACATTCTTAAATCCCGGCAGACGGTAATTAGGCAGTTCCATGACAAACGGAACAGCTTCACCCTTAAACAGGGTCGTCTTGAAAATCAGAGCCATGACTATACCCATGACGATTCCCAACAGATACAGCGCCGTGATGATCCACCAGGTTTTCCCCGGGAAGAAGGCATTCACAAAGAAGCCATAGATCGGCAGCTTGGCCGTACAGGACATAAACGGGGTCAATAAGATCGTCATCTTGCGGTCTCTGGCACTCGGTAAAGTCCTGGTGGACATTACAGCCGGAACCGTACAGCCGAAGCCGATCAGCATCGGAACAATGCTGCGGCCGGAAAGCCCCATTTTTCTTAACAGCTTATCCATCACAAAAGCCACACGGGCAATATAGCCGCTGTCTTCCAGCATCGACAGGAAGAAGAACATCGTTACTACGATAGGCAGAAAGCTTAATACGCTTCCCACTCCTTCAAATATGCCGTCAAGTATCAGAGACTGCAGCACCCTGGATACATTGCCTGATTCCATCAGACCGGCACATACGGCCTTTAACCAGTCAATTCCGGCGGCCATCAGATCCTGTAAGAACGGTCCGATCAGCCCGAAAGTCAGATAGAATACCAGAGCCATTATCAGGGCAAACATCGGCAGAGCCGTAAATCTGCCCGTCAATAGACGGTCGATCCGTTCGCTGCGCTTATGTTCCCTGCTTTCCATCGGCTTGCTGACACAGCTGTCACATACCTTGTATATATAGGAGAAGCGCATTTCTGCCATGGCCGCATTGCGGTCCAGCCCGCCTTCCTTTTCCATCTGCAGAATGATGTGTTCGAGCATTTCCTTTTCATTCTGATCCAGCTTGAGAGCCTCAAGGATCAGCTGATCACCTTCGATGATCTTGCTGGCAGTAAAGCGTACCGGCAATCCGGCTCTGGCAGCATGGTCTTCAATCAGGTGAATTACTGCATGAATGCAGCGGTGAACAGCACCTCCCTTGGCACTGTTGTCACAGAAGTCATGATAGACCGGCGGTTCCTGATATCTGGCCACATGGATGGCATGATTTATCAGTTCGTCAACACCCTGGTTGCGGGCTGCTGAGATCGGTACTACCGGAACTCCCAGCATTTCCTCCATCATGTTGATGTTTACCGAACCGCCATTACCGGTCATTTCATCCATCATGTTAAGAGCCACGACCATCGGCACTTTCATTTCCAGTAACTGCATTGTCAGATAAAGACTGCGGTCAATGCTGGTAACGTCAACTATGTTGATAATGGCCTTCGGTTTTTCCTGCAGCACAAAATCACGGGAAACAAGTTCCTCGCTGGAATACGGTGACATTGAATAAATTCCCGGCAGATCCGTGATCAAAGTCCCTTCATGGCCTCTGATGACACCATCCTTACGGTCAACAGTGACACCGGGGAAGTTACCGACATGCTGGTTTGAGCCTGTCAGCTGATTGAACAGCGTTGTCTTGCCGCTGTTCTGATTTCCTACCAGTGCAAAAGTAAGTGTTTCCCCTTCCGGCAATGGATTACCTGAGCCCTTGGGATGGAATTTTCCTTCCTCACCAAGACCCGGATGCAATACCTTTCTGCCGGTTTTATTTACCGATGTTTCCTTTTCCGATGCTGTAACTTCTTCAACCGAAATGTTTTCAGCATCAGCCACTCTTAAAGTCAGTTCATAGCCATGAATGCGCAGTTCCATAGGGTCTCCCAGAGGAGCCAGCTTCATTAGCGTTATCTGAGCCCCTGGAATGACTCCCATGTCCAGAAAATGCTGGCGCAGTGATCCCCCGCCGCCGACCTCTGTTATTCGTACAGTCTGCCCAATCTTTATTTCATTCAGTTTCATATTTCTTTTCCTTCAGGACTATTTTACCACAACATAAAAAAGGGATTGTTACTTTTAAGCCAATCCCTCTCAATATTTGTCTTTTTTACAATTATGCAGTT
>CAMOMM010000177.1 GCA_946619805.1 uncultured Bacillota bacterium
TACTCAAAGAAATCATCCAGATCTGACTGTCTCCAGGGACGTAATGTTAATCTTTCAGTTTTTAATATGACATCGCTGACGTCTATTTGCGTATTCATGTTGATACTCCTTAATTGTTCAAAAGCCAGAGAAACCCTTTGGCTGTTCTGATATCGGGCTCTCTGAAATGATTACCTTCATTCCATTCAAGCGTACAGCTGATATCACACTGTTTCAGAAGTTGATGAGCTTCACGGATCCTGTCTCCTACTGTCGCCATGATTGGATTACGGGTTTTCTCTTCCCTGTCACCTAAACTCAGATATACCTTATCAGCATTCATTCTGTTCTCTTTCATGTAATCCGCAAAACCAGGGAACCACATCGATGGCGATACCCCTGCCACGGCTTTGAAAACATCCGTCTGATATACAGCCCATAAGGCAAACAGACCGGCTAAGGAATAGCCTCCGATATAATATGTCTTACTGCTGTCATTGCATATTTTCAGAATCCTATTCAAAGTCTCACCGGCACCATTGCCGAAATCCTCATTGCCGAAAACAGCCGGGGCATTCCAGGGTGAAAGCTCCTCATTCCAGTCCTCTATCTTAAAGGCAATCAGGCAGAACTCCTTGTCACAGTTATCAGATATGTAATCAAACTCATTTCTGATTCCTTCCAGATCATGATCATCTACCGGCTGTATCAGGACAATATCAGCTTCTGATTTGCCAAATTCATATATTCTGTTCATTCTCTGTTCTCCATTATTTCATTAAGTGCTTCACCAAACACTTCTTCACTCAGATAGTAGCTCAGGTCTTCCACCTGCTTAATGGCAATATTACCTATTGCCACAGCAGCCCGGTTCTGATACTTTTCTCTTTCATCATAGGTTTCATAGAGCAAGACGCTTTCCAGCTGCATTAAGTTAAATGATGGCCATAACTTTTTGGCACATTCGCCAAACACCAGCAATGCCCCATCAAAGAACTTCTGATACTCTTTGTCAGTTACTTCCCTTTCAGCTCTTTCGCCAATGATTTTAGCCAGTCTGTCTCTGATTTCCTTATCCTTCTTCATCTCGATTCCGGTTAAAACATCATCAGAAGTCTTCAGAACATATACTGTACTTTCACCTTTGCCGGTAACAGTGAGCCTGGCATCCTTCATAAAGAAGGCGATCTGATAAACCGGATCCTTTCCCGGTTGTTCCTTAAGACACTCACTGATCACTTTTTCATCTTCACTGAACACAGCCTTCCCGGTAATACGGATAACATCTTCGCCATCTTCAATATAGATCTGTGCATCCTCATTAATGCTTAGGGCACCATATAGCTGAGTGCTTTTATCGCAAAGCCAATAGAAAATGCCGTTTATCTCACTGGCCTTGCCCAGTGGATAGATCCACGGTTTCTTATCCAATCCCTTAACACCTATCAGCATTTCATGATGTCTGTTAAAGATCTCTCTGGCTGTTTCTGTTCCGTCTTTCATATTATTACTCTTTTCAAAACCATTGCCGGCTGAAGTAATTATATCACACTTCCGTGTATCATCCATTATCCGCAATCAGTTTAAAAAAATACCTCCGTAAGATATAATTACCTTATGAAATACATTATTTTAGGAAACAGCGATCTGCAGGTATCTAGACTGACATTGGGATGCATGTCCTTTGGTGAAGCTGATCAAGGCCAGTACCAATGGACCATTGACTATGAATCATCAAAGGAAATAATCCATGCTGCCTATGAAAAAGGCATCAACTTCTTTGATACCTCCAACAACTATTCAAACGGCACTTCGGAAATCTTCCTGGGAAAGGCCATCAAGGATTTTGAACGCAAAGACATTGTCATAGCGACCAAGTGTTACTTTAATGAAGGACGTCTTTCACCGCAAGCCATTCACAGGGAAATTGCCGGTTCCTTAAAGCGCCTTGACACTGATTACATTGACTTACTGATATTACACCGTTACGACTATGACACCCCAGTTGAAGATACCCTTAAGGCTCTTAATGAAGAAGTACAGATGGGTCATATCCGCTATTATGGCGCTTCAGCAATGTATGGCTATCAGTTTGCCGAGTACTGTTATAAGGCCAGGGAACTTGGTTATCAGCCTTTTGTCACTCTGCAGAATCACTACAGCCCGGTTTACCGTGAAGATGAAAGAGATCTTATTCCAGTGGCTGAGCAATTCGGTGTTTCCCAAACCTCATTTGCCCCGTTTGCGGCCGGTCGACTGGCAAGAAGGAACTGGAGCAGCGATTCATTAAGATACACCCTCGACAATGCCGAAGGAACCAGATATGATGCCATGGAAGAAACAGACAAAGCTATTGCGGAAAGAGTATATCAACTGTCAGTAAAGTACAGTGTTCCAATGAGCACCATTGCTTTGGCCTGGCAGTATAAGAAAGGTGTTGCCTCACCAATAATTGGTATAACAAAGCTGAAATATCTGGATGATGCCATTAAGGTATTTGACATCGAGTTGACAGACGAGGATGTCAGATATCTTGACGAGCTGTACGTTCCTCATCCAATTACCTGCAACCGTTAGGATAAAACAGAAAAAGCATTAAAACAGCAGTCAACAAGGAGGAGAATTCATGTCTGTTAATATTTACAAGGGAACCGTGATCTATACTGATACACCTGAAAAGCTGACCGTAATTAAAAACGCTCATGTTATCGTAAATAACGGAATAATAGAAGATGTAATTGAAGGAACAGTTCCTGCTGAATACAAGGACATTAAAGTAACTGATTACGGTGATGCCCTGATCATTCCCGCTTTCAGTGATCTGCACATTCACGCACCGCAGTTTGTGGAACGCGGTGTCGGCATGGACTGTCTCTTATTTGACTGGCTTAATAACTACACATTCCCGCAGGAAGCACGTTTCAAGGACATTGAATATGCCCGAACCATCTATGCTCAGTTAATTTACGAATTCCTGAAGCACGGGACTTTCCATACTGCCCTGTTTACTACCATTCACTATGACAGCTGTGATCTGTTATTTAAGATGTTAATGGAAAGCGGCATGTACGCTTACAGCGGCAAGATAAACATGGATATGAATTCACCTGAATACTATGTTGAAGAAACCGGGAAATCCATTGAAGATACTGAAAGATTCATCGTTGAGCACAAGGATCTCAGTGACCATGTCAAGCCAATCATCATTCCCCGCTTTGCCCCTACCTGCTCCAGAGAACTGTTACAGGGTTTAGGTAAACTGGCAGAGAAATACGATCTTGGTGTGCACACCCATCTCGTCGAAAGCAAGGCTGAAGCTGCCTGGGCTAAAGAACTGTTCCCTGACTGTGCTTCTGATGGTGAAATATATGAAAAACTGGGATTACTTAACGGCAAAGGACCTAAACTGTTTGCACACGTAATATTCCCTACCGAAACAGAAGAAAGAATACTGAAACAGTATGACTGCATCAGTATTCATTGTCCTGATTCAACATCAAATATAACTGCAGGTA
>CAMOMM010000178.1 GCA_946619805.1 uncultured Bacillota bacterium
CCAACTTGTAGTGTGTTCTGCGCTTGTTTTTACGTGTTTTTGAAACTCTTCTCTGTTGAACTGCCATTGTCACACCTCCTATTCATCCTGCGGTACATAATCTTTCAGTGCAGCCAGTGCAGGATTTACCTTGCCTGCCCTGTTCTTCTGATAAGTAGCTTCATCCATTACTGCCCAGCCATCACCCTTGGGATAATCTATCTTGCCGGGCTTGACTACGGTGATCGGGACTTCTACCAGTATTTGCCTGAAGATTATAGGCAACAATTCAATATATTCACCTTCGGCCTGCAGGATTTCAATGTTCTCAAAATCCTTCTTGTTATAGCTGATTACTTCATCTGCCTCGGAATCGAAATCCAGGTCCACATCTTCACCTGTGATGTCACATGGGCAGGTCATGGTTCCTGTCACATGAAGGTTAAGATACAGACGCTCAGTGGCAGCGTCATAATCACCCTCACCCTTTGCCTCAACGTTCCTGAGCTTTCTGATGCGGGGAAACTTCTTGTAGGTATCCTCGTCAAACTCAATGAATTCGTCAAATGAAAGGTGACGGTCAGGTAACTGTAGTAAATCTTTACGTGAATATCTCATCGTTACGCTCCTTCTACAGCCTTTTTATTCTATTACAAACTGAACGGTGAGTCAACAATAATATAATATAAAACTTTAATTCCGGCCTTCGCTTTCCTCAATGGCCTTGATCTGGATATCCAGCCAGGAAAGGATGTCCTTGTAAACGATCTTTCTTTCTCTCTCATTGAGGATCTCATGTCTCATGTTTTCATAGACATTGGCCTCAATGTTTTCATAACCTGCCTTGGCCAGATTGTCCAGAGAATGTCTGAAGCCTGTCGGAACATCGCTGCACGGGTCATCCTGACCGCTGACAAACAGGATCGGCAGATTCTTTTTCAGTACTCTCCAGTCCTTGTTGGAGAAAACATCGATCATGCCGTCCATCAGATCCAGATAGCCCTGGTTGGTAAACGGGAAGCCGCATAACGGATCTTCAATGTATCTGTCGACGTTGTCAATGTTGTAGCTGAGCCAGTCAAAGTCAGTGCGTGGATTCTTGATGGCATCGTTGAAGTTGCCGGCAGCCTTGATAAGAGTCTTGGAATGGTTCTTAGGTCCGTTCAGCTTGCTCATGGCAGCAGCCAGCTTGCGGCCCATCGGAACAGCCTTGTTCCAGGCCGGCATGCCGGAGAATATCACACCGGAGATCATGTCTTCAAATCTCTTCAGATAGGAAGTTGCCAGCAAAGCGCCCATTGAGTGTCCGATAACGAAATACGGCAGATGACGGTACTGTTCCTTGATCTTCTTGGCCAGGGCATTGAGATCCTTGAGATCAGCCATCCAGCCATCCTTATCCGCAAAGTATCCCAGAGGAATGTTCTCGCTGATACTTTCGCCATGTCCCCTGTGGTCCATGATGATGACAACGCAGTTTAATCTGGCCAGGATGTTGCAGAATTCATCATATCTTTCCTTGTGTTCAGCCATCCCATGGAAGATATGAACTATTGCCTTTGGATCATCCGGAATATAGATGTTGGCGAAAAGCTTCAGCCCGTCAATGGTGCTGATGAGCTCTAATTTCTTTTTCTGTATCATTTTTACACGCCCTCTTTCAAAGTCTATTATACCGAAAAAACTATTTTTGTATATAATGTTAGTATTATTACATGGGTAAAAGATATGAAAGTAACAGGGATAATCGTTGAGTATAATCCGTTTCACAACGGGCATAAATATCATCTGGAAAAGGCCAGGGAACTGACTGAGTGCGACATTCTGGTTGCCATATGCTCAGGCAATTTCGTTCAGCGCGGCCAGCCGGCCATCATCGACAAGTGGAGTCGCCGGAAGACGGCCGTTGAAAACGGCGTCGATCTGGTGATTGAACTGCCATTCCCTTTTGCCGTTCAGTCAGCCGCCTACTTCGGCAGACACGCCGTTGACATTCTGGCCAGGGCCGGGATCGATCATCTGGTCTTCGGTTCCGAGATCAACAATCTGGAAGAACTGCAGGAAATAGCGTCAATGAGCTTCAACATCGATAATTTCAGGGAAAACATGGCCCGGGGTTATTCCTACCCTGCCTCATATGGCTATATGGCAGACAGCTACGGTCCAAACGACATTCTGGCCATTTCCTATCTGCGTGCCCTGAAAGACCATCCGGAGATAACTCCTGTTTCAATACGGCGAACCAATGACTATTTCAGTGAAGAACTCCAGGGTGAGATCACCAGTGCCCTTTCCATCAGGAAAGCTCTTGCCCGGGGGCAGGATGTAAGCCGGTACACCATCATGGCCGAGCAGCTGAAGGACTTTCCTTCCGTATCAATGGAAAAACTGTACCCGCTGATCAGAACCCTGCTTCTCACCAATTCTCCTGAGGAACTCAGACAGATTTTCCTGATGGATGAAGGAATAGAGAATCATCTGATAAAGCAGGCCGAAGACAGCTACACTTACAGTGTGTTCCTTAATAAGGCTACCACCAGAAGATATACTTCATCACGTATCCAGCGCACCTTATGCCACCTGCTGGTACACAATACCAGAGAATTCATGAAAAATCTGCCGGAATATGACATCATCAGACCGCTGGCCTATAACCGGAAAGGCCAGAAATACATTGGACAGCTACAGGAAAACGGTGTCAGAGTCGTCAATCACTTCTCCCAGATCATCAAGCCATACCGTCAGCTGGAATACAGGGCAGCCGCCGTCTATGGAATGCTGATGGATCCGGAAAACCGGGAAAAAGTACTGCGCGGTGAGATATGCGGTCCATACCCGATAAAAAAGCGCCCGTAAGGCGCAATCGCTGATTTACATTAAACTGTAAGAAAATCCGTAAAAACGGATTGTGCAGTTGGTCAGTGGTAATTAATCATTAATAACTGGGGTAAGTATTATTTTACGATTAATTACCGACTATATTATCATTCGCTTTTGTGTACGTTTTGTGAACATTGTGTGAAGGTTTCACAAATTGAAACAACCTTTCACATAAAATCAAATCATACATATCAGGACAAAGAGCCCATTTTGGGCTCTTTTACGTTATTGGATATTTCAGCAATCAGATGCCTTATCTACTCACATTCGATGATCGTCTTTACCTGTCCCTCACTGTCAATGATCGCATACAGATCCTTATTGCCGAGTTTGCTGTGACACAGGAAGACACTGTCATCTTTTCTGATTTCCTTTCTGTAGGTAATGCGGAAACAGTCATGTTCCGGGGCATCGGCATAATCGATCAGGAAATCAAAATATTTGACGTTGTTGACATGACCGTTGAAATCCAGGTCGCTTTTTCTGATGGTGATCGGGATTCTGCTTTCATATTCATCCAGTACTGCCATGTGCTCCAGTTCTCTTTCCGCAAAGGTAGATAAACCGTCCTCATTGCCATACCGTTTCAGCAGTTCATCAGTAACTGTCTCAAATGTCTTTGTCCTTACATTC
>CAMOMM010000179.1 GCA_946619805.1 uncultured Bacillota bacterium
TCTTCTCACCGGAGAATCAGTATTTTAATCTGACTGCTCAGGAAGCCATTACAACGGATTACGCCAGACGGGAAATCATGGAACTGTTAGGAACCGATGAGGAAAATGTCCTGACTGATTATCAGAGACAGTGGAAGGATAACCGGTTTACCGGACAGACCGTGCTTAACTATGCCGCTTCCATCTGGTTCTCTGATCAGCTGGAACTTAAGAAGCAGAACCTTCAGGATTTTTCCGATGATTACTATACACCGGTATTTACAGGCCCGACGGGAACTGATGAATACACCGCCGCTTTCCAGAGCTGGCTTAACGACAACACCGGAAAGATGCTCACCGATTACGTATCAGCCCTTAAGCTTGATAAGGAGATAAGAATGGCTCTGGCTTCCACGATTTACTATAAGGGAAGCTGGAGGACGGGTTACCTGCCGGAAAACACCAGAAAGGAAGTGTTCCATAGCCCGCAGGGTGATGTTGACAGGGACATGATGCATAAAAGCGCTGTCATGGTCTGCCTTGATACTCCACATTTCACCGGGACATTTGATACCGCAGGCAGCGGCAGTGAAATTGCCCTGTTTCTGCTGCCAAAGGAAGGGGTAAGTTTCCGGGAAATGTATGAGAGTGATGAATTCAGGAGAATTGTTTTCGACAATCAGGTCAATGATAATGAAGTCAGAGCCCGGATGGTGGATCTGACGCTGCCGAAGTTTGATGTTTCAGCCAGGTTTGCTCTGGAAGAGATCCTGCCGCAGTTGGGCATAAAGGGAATATTCGGAGCACAGAAGGATGCTTTCGGAGTGATCAGTGATGAACCGCTGGCCGTCAGTGCCATTGAGCATGCCTGCCGAGTAAGGACTGATGAAAATGGGATAGAGGCAGCGGCCTATACGGTGGAAATGGCCATTGGCGGGGCACCGCGGGAACACGTTAAGCTGACCTTTGACCGTCCGTTCTTCTTTGCCCTGAAATCAGCTTATGACAATACGGTATTATTTGCCGGGGTCATAGCCAATCCATGATGGTAACTGTTATTGGAAAATGATGATATAATCAATGTGTGTGGAGGTGTGAAAATGAACAAAATTGAACCTAGAGGATTTATAACAGGCACGGTTATCTTTCTGATCGGCTTTGCCATTGCCATGGTAATGCAGTCGGCGGAAATGGGAATACTGGCGGGACTGGCAGTGGGTTTTAACTTTCTGGTAAATGCCGTGAAGGAAAACACCGAAGCCATCAGGGAACTGCCTCACGAACCACTGGACTCTGACAGGTGGTAAACAGAGAAGAATAATAAATGAAATCAGGCCGGCGAAAGCCGGTTTTTTCTATGCTTCAGACCTGATACTTGAATTATCTTCTTGCTTTAATTTGATATTTCCGTATTTACAAAAAAACGGTGTTTTTATACAATGGTGGTGAATAGATGGGAAAAGTGTCTAAAAGTGGGGAAAATTCAGATGTTTTTAGGTGAGTTCAGGAACAAAATGGATGCCAAAGGAAGAATTGCCGTACCGGCCCGTTTTCGTGGTGAACTTGGTGACAGCGTCATCATCAACCGCTACTACACCGACGGATGTCTGGCAATCTTCACTGAAGATGCCTGGAAGGAGAAATACACTTCCATAATTACCCGGCCGGATAACCACAAGGATAACCGTATGCTGGCCAGAATCATCACTTCCACTGCTCAGACAACTCAGTTTGACGGACAGGGAAGGATTTTGGTACCGGCATCACTTTCCAAACTGGTGAATCTGGGCAAAAACTGTGTCTTCATCGGGGCAGGCGACCATGTTGAACTGTGGCCTGAAGAAGCTTGGGACAGCCTGAATGCCTCATTGACTGATGAAGAAATTGAAAGAATTACCGAGAACCACTGATGGAACATTACAGTGTCCTGCTCAATGAAGCAATCGAAGGACTGAACATCAGGCCCGAGGGTATTTATGTCGACGGAACCCTGGGGAGGGGAGGCCATAGCAGTGAAATACTGAAAAGACTGTCGACAGGTCATCTCTACAGTTTCGACATTGACGACGAGGCTTTTGAATACTCCCGTCAGAGACTGTCACAGATTAGCGATAACTTCACACTGATCAAGGCTAACTTCGCAGACATGAAGGAAGAACTTGAAAACAGAGGCATATATGGCGTGGACGGGATCCTGCTGGATATCGGTGTTTCGTCACCTCAGTTTGACGAAGCCGAAAGAGGCTTTTCCTACCGCTTTGAAGACGCCAGACTGGATATGCGCATGGACCGCAGCCAGTCTCTTGATGCCCGTAAGGTTGTGAATGAATACGATTACTCAGATTTAGTCAGAATCTTCTACAAGTATGGCGAAGAAACCTATGCAAAGCAGATCGCCAGAAAAATAGAAGCCGAAAGAGCAAAGGCTCCGATTGAAACGACCGGACAGCTGGTGGATATCATCAGAAGTGCCCTGCCTGCCAAAGTTGTCAGCAGGCACAAGCATCCGGCCAAAAAGGTCTTCCAGGCCATCCGCATTGAAGTAAACGGCGAACTGGAAAACCTGGAAAAGGGGCTGGACAGCGCTCTGGATATATTGAACCCATGTGGCAGGTTGGCCGTCATAAGTTTCCATTCCCTCGAAGATCAGATCGTCAAAACTACATTCAAGATTGCCAGCCAACCTCCACATATTGATAAGCGCATTCCTGTCAGGGATTCTGATCTGGAAAAGGCCGGATATGAGCTTATTACCCGCAAGCCGGTCACTGCCGGTGAAAGGGAATTACGGGAAAATCACCGCTCTCACAGCGCTAAGTTAAGGATTATTGAAAAAAGAGGATAGGTTTATGAAGAAGGTTGTCAAGAAGAGAAGAACCCTGAAACTGACAGGTGTCATATTCGTAATGTTCATGGTAAGTTTTGTTGTCTTTCTGGGATCCAGCATCTTTTTAAAGTCTTATAACGTTTCCATGAACTACGCCAAGTATCAGCTGGAAGCTCAGATAACCCGGCTGAGAACTGAAAATGAAATCCTTAAATTCGATATCCGTGAACTGGGGAATTATGATAGAATAGCAAATATAATCAATGCCGAAAACATGAGCGTCAATGATACTCATGTCAGGGTCATTGAAGAGTAGGTCCCCGATATGAACAAGTGTAACGTCAAGATTATCATCATAAGTCTGGTAACGGCCATCCTGAGTGTTGGCCTTTTATACAATATAGTGATGCTGGATGTGCAGGGTTATCACATTCACAGCGGCATCAATCTGAAGGACTACAACGGAATATCCTATGTTTCCGATGAAAGAATACCGGCTTCAAGAGGCCGTCTTTACGACCGCAACGGTGTCCTGGTCGCTTCCGACAAGGATGCCTGGGACGTCATTGCCTATGTTTCCCCGGACAGACCGGGCAACAAGCTGGACGTTTACTATGTATACGATAAGGAAAACACTGCCACGGTGCTGGCTGACATACTGCATGGCAACA
>CAMOMM010000180.1 GCA_946619805.1 uncultured Bacillota bacterium
GACGTAACGTATTAGCACGCAGACGTGCAAAAGGTAGAAAAGTATTATCTGCATAAGAAGTTGCCTTTGGCAGCTTTTTTCTTTATATTTTACTTATGAGAAGAAGATTCAGAGTAACCAGAAACGAAGACTTTCAGACCATTATCCGGCAGAAACATTCCTTTGCCGGGAGAAACTTCGTGGTATACTACAGTCCCACAACGTGTGTGACAAATGACCGTGCCGGCATTTCCGTCAGTAAGAAACTCGGAAACGCAGTGGTCAGAAACAAGGTGAAGAGACAGGTCAGAATGATGATCAGTGAGATCACCGATTTTAAGCGTGGAGCAGATCTCATTGTAATAGTAAGAAAGAACTACCTGCACAACGACTACCGGACAAACAAAAAAGAATTGAATATGCTATGTGAAAAAGTTTATAATAACTTAGACGCACTGATCGGAGGGTATAAAAATGAAGAAATTACTAAGCAATAAGAAAATGCTGGTGTTAATCTGTGTATTTGGCTTATTACTTTTAGCAGGCTGTCAGAGAAATGTTGACGGCCAGGGCAATGTTCTGCCTGAAAGAATCATATATCTTAATACACCATGGTCTGCAATGCTTAATGAAAGCATCCTGACAGCCGTTCTGGTATATCCGCTGGCTCAGATCATCAATTTCATCGGCGGTCTGACCGGAAGCGGTGTTCTGGGTGTTGTACTTACAACCCTGTTATACAACGCACTGACAATCGTTCTTTCCATCAAGTCAACTGTCAACAGTCAGAAGATGCAGATGATCCAGCCTGAGCTCAATAAGATCCAGGCCAAGTATGAAGGAAGAACTGATGACAACTCCAAGATGCAGATGTATCAGGAACAGCAGGCCTTAATGCAGAAGTATGACGTAAATCCTATGGCTTCATTAGGAACAGCTTTCCTGCAGTTCCCTATCATGATCGCCATGTTCTATGCAGCACAGAGAGCAGACGTTGTCGTTAACGGAAGTTTCCTGGGCGTACCTTTACAGAAGACTCCTTGGGATGGCTTCACCAACATCAAGGAATACTGGCCGCTGGTACTGATCTTCGTATTCATGGTCATCATGCAGTTTGCTTCTTCCTTACTGCCTAAGTATCTTGCTGAAAAGAAGCGCAAGAGCAGAAAAGGCTATAAGGCATATGCAGACAACGGATCAACCAGCAATGCTCAGACTGATTCCATGATTTATATGATGGTTCTGCTTGTTGTCATTCTCGGTATCAGATGGCCATCAGCCATGTCAGTATACTGGGGTGTCTCATCACTGGCCAACATTCTTAAAACCTTGTTTATTCAGAGGAGGTATATAGACAATGCAGAAGTTTGAAGCTAAATCGGTAGAAGAAGCTTTAAAAGAGGCTTGCAGAGTCAAAGGCGTCACTCTTGATGAATTAAAATATTACGTAATCGAAGAAAAACCAGGCGGATTATTCGGTATCGGCAGTAAGGGCGTAGTCGAAGCCTTTACATACAATGATGTTCAGCAGTTCCTTGAACAGTATGTCTCAGCGTATTTCAACAACATCAACATGCCGGTGGAAGTTATTGTCAACAGAAGTGAAAACAATGAATTCAAGATCATCATCAACGCAGACAATAATGCCATTCTGATCGGAAAGAACGGTCAGACCCTGGAAGCCATCAAGACGATCGTCAATGCTGCTGCAAACGCAACCTTCAGATGCCACATTCACCTGAATGTAGATATCAATGGTTACAAAGAAGAAAGATATGAAAAACTGAAACAGACAGTTGAAAGAATTGCCAGGACCGTTGTTAAGACAAAAGTCTCCGCAAGATTAGGTGATCTCACCAGTGATGAAAGAAAGATCGTTCATCAGCATTTAAGCGAAATGCCTCACGTCAAGACCGAAAGCGAAGGCGAAGGCAGCAACAGAAGATTAAAGATAATCTACGTTGATAAGAAGTAAGAAAAAAGATTTCCCTGACTTTGGATATGAAGTTAAGGGAAATCTTTTTTACTGTTTCTTAAGCGATTCTTTTATGAGGTTGTATACCTTATAACCTCCCCCTGAGGTTGGAGTAATGCCGCCATTGCTTTCGGACTGGCTGCCCAGGAAGTAGAAGTTGGAAATCGGTGTTCTGTGAGGCGGATTGATCTGACCGTCTATCGGTACCAGTCCTCCAAAGGAGAAGAAGTCAGTGTTGGTATATTCCTTATAATAGTCAGCAGTTATGATTTTTCTGAATGTAATATGCCTGCTTAAATCAGGAAGATATTTTTCAGCCAGGGCAATAAGATGATCTGCATAGATCTCTTTGTTTTCTTCCCAGCTGCCTTCAGCCAGTATGTTTGGCGCAACAGTATATATTGTCAGACAGTGTCTGCCTTCCGGGGCAAAGTTTTCGGCGTGATAGCTGTCACAGAAGATAAGGAAACCGTCCTGGCCATCATGGTATATGCCGTTTCTTAATCTGTATGTTGCCCCTTTGAGATCTGAAGTGCCATAGTAATATACCAGCGGCTGTTTCTGATACTGCAGCGGGTCATAGTCTACACCGAGATGCAGCATGAATACCGCTTCCATCTTTCTGAAGTTTTCCAGAATATTTATATATTCTTGTGTAAGGTATTCTTTGCCGATCAGCTTGTAGAACACTTCGTGTGCTCCTCCGGCAGATACTATGATGTCTGCCTTAAGTTCCTCACCATTGTCCAGCATTACCGATTCAGCTTTGTTATTACTGATGTTGATTTTTGTTACGGTGCGATGGTAAATGAATCTGCCCCCGTTTTTTTCGATGTAATCTGCCAGGGCTTCAGGTATCTGCTGAACACCGCCGATGACGTAGTTAAAGGCTGGATAATACTGTCTGCCATGTTTGTCATATATGTCAATGCGGTCATCAAAGGCCGTTTCTGCATTGGTAAAAGGAATGCTGAAGCAGTTGATTTCAGAAGGATCAACACAGAAGTCAGCCAGTATGCCGGTATATACAGCTCTTAAATCAGGGGTTGAAAACAGTTTTTCAGTAAACTGCCGGCAGGTCATGTTCTGATATTTCCTGATTGGCAGGAAAGTGAGAACGCTTCTGATCCGGTTGATGAATGAAGGCTTCTGCAGTGCCAGATAACGCATTTTCATTAAGGCTTCATAGAAACGGTAATATTCATCAATGCCGGCAGAATCTTCCGGAAAGTACTTTCTGACCAGCTCCTTACGCCAGTTTCTGCCCTGGAAATGTTCAGGTTTTATGAAGGTGTAGTCTTTCAGGACCAGACCGCGGTCACATCTCTGAGTTGGCAGAGTGACACCGATGGATTTAAGCAGTTCATACATGGCTTCGCCGGGATTCATGTCGCCAATTAACAAAGGCCCCTGCTCAAAACTGTATCCGTTTTCCTGATACAGAGCCATGACGCCTCCGGGCTTGCCGTTTCTGTCAATTATGATAACTTCCTGTCTGTCTTTTACCAG
>CAMOMM010000181.1 GCA_946619805.1 uncultured Bacillota bacterium
CTCTATACAGTAGAGGGCAAGTGGACAGCCCGTTAAGAATAAGGATAGCCTGATCATAGTACACTAACTATTGTCAGGTGAACAAAGCTTAAATATCAAACTTCTTAAGAAGCCCATAAGTCTTTAGCTTATGGGAGGTTCACTAACGGTAAAAAGACCTTTGCTCTGGAGTATCAGGGAAAGGTAATAGGCTCATTGGGCGTTGAACTGTACAAGGAGGAAAACTTTCCGGAACTGGCAGATAAACAGTGCCGTGAAATAGGCTATGTCCTGTCTAAGGATTACTGGGGCAGGGGATTAATGGCGGAAGCGGTCAGGGAAGTGATCCGTTATCTGTTTGAGGAAGTTAACCTGGATCTGATTCTGTGTGCTCATTTCATGAAAAACCGTCAGTCCGCCAGAGTGCAGGAAAAATGCAGCTTCAGGCATTATGCCTATGGCAGTTATGAAACCAGATACGGTACTGTTGAAGATGATGAGACCAACATTATTACCAGGGAAGAATGGTTAAAGGAGAACAGGGAGAAAGACATGATAGATTTGAAAAAATTCAGCTGGACAAGAGAACCAAAGAACTGTGTCATTGAAAATGACAGAGTCATGATCACTACCTTGCCGCATACAGATCTGTGGCAGAGGACCTATTATCATTTCCGTAATGACAATGCTCCGGTCTTCCAGATGGAAACCGATGAAAAGTATTTCAGTTTCATTGTCAGAACATCTTTTGAAGAAAGCCATCAGCGTTTTGACCAGTGCGGCATTGTGATGTATCTGGACAGCGAGAACTGGCTGAAGGGTTCGATTGAATATGAAAATGATGAGTTCCAGCACCTGGGCAGTGTTGTTACCAATCATGGCTATTCCGACTGGGCAACTGTGGAAATACCGGCAGATGTAAAGTCGATGTGGTACAGATTAAGCCGCAGGGAAGACGACTACTGTATTGAGTGTTCTGAAGACGGTATCCGTTTCCGACAGATGAGAATTGCCCATATGCATGAAGGCGGCGGTAAGATCCGCTTTGGCATCTATGCCTGTTCACCTGAAGATTCATCCTTTACGGCAGTTTTCAGTGATATGAAGATCACTGAATGTGCCTGGAAGGCACATGACGGTCAGCAACCTGACTGAAAGGAAAGATAAAATATGAGTTTTACATCCTGGCTGGCAGTGATATACAGTACATTAATTGTATTAGCAGTGCTGGCATTCAGAAGGAAACTGATGACCATAGGCTATGCTTTGCTGGCACGATGATAACCGGAATCATTGTTCTGGGTTATCTGTGGATGACTTCACCAATGTAAATGACTGAAAACGTTTAGATAGAAAACACGGTAACGGCGCCTTATGGGTGCCGTTTTCTTTATGTTGGTATGCTGAAGTTGTGCTATAATGGCGATAGTTAGCATATACTAACCAGATAAAGGAGACAGTGATATGGCCGACAGACATCAGCAGATACAGGACTCATATAAACAGCTTGGTAATGTGGCAAGTCTTTATGACGGCATCATAACCAGATCGTCAGTCATTGGTAAGATAATGGACAGTGTGATCTGGGGACTGGATGAAAGACTGGCTGCCAAGTGGATCAATGATGCCCTGGCGCCAATAAGTGAAGACTTTAAGGGCAGTTTATTGGAAGTACCGGTCGGTACGGGAGTTCTTACCGTTCCGTTATATAAGTCATTGCCGGAAGCTGAAATAACCTGTCTGGACTATTCTGCTGACATGATGAAGGCTGCAGAAAAAAGGGCAGAAGCATCAGGTGTTAACAATATTACCTTTGTTCAGGGTGATGTAGGATGTCTGCCTTTTGAAGACAGCAGTTTTGACATTGTTCTGTCCTTGAATGGATTCCATGCCTTTCCGGATAAGGAAGCGGCATTCAGTGAAACTTACAGGGTATTGAAGCCGGGAGGAATCTTCTGCGGGTGTTTTTATATTAAGGGTGAGTTTAGCAGAACTGACTGGTTTGTAAAACACCTGTATGTACCAAAGGGTTTCTTCACTGAACCTTTTGAGAGTCAGCAGAGCCTGAGAAAAAGACTGGAAGATATGTATGCACAGGTAAGTGTCCATTCAGTAAATGCTGAAGGGATCTTCTTCTGCAGAAAGTAGGTGAATGATATGGATAAACGGATCAGGAAATATACAGAACTATACAGGAAAGCATTAATTAAGAAACAGCTTGCAGATACGGAAGGAAAGAGCGCTTCATATGAAAAAAGACTCAGAGAAATGTATGAATCTGAGGCTTATAAGAATCATAATGTATATCCGACGATGAACGTGGAACTCATCTATGCCGTTATCGCAATGTGCCTGGAACTGAAGGGTTTCGGTTTTTCCAATCAGGAGATCATGGACTTTTCCGATATTGTATTTGAAAAAAGAAAGAAGTTTTTTACGGTACTGGAAAAGGCGGTAGGTGTATTACCGGGTACCTATAAGATCGCTGAGAAATGGAATATTGATGACCATGAGAAAAGAGTAAGGGATGGCAGCATTACCTATGACAGCTTTGATGTACAGGATGGAAGAATAGAATACAGGATCTCCGGCTGCCGATATGTGGACATGTTTGAGTATTATGGCATACGTCCTTTATGCAGGATCTTCTGCAAAACAGACACTGCTGCCTACAGTCAGCTGACAAGAAGTGTCAAATTCACTAGATACTCCGATCTCTCTGATGGGGACAGCTGCCATGATGTAATTGAAAGAATAGGAAAATAGCTGAGGATCGGATTATCAGGAATTGAGGAATGAAGATATGAATAATGCAGAAAAGCTTCTGAATAAGAAAAAGGTCTATAAGACTGAAATGGATAAAGTACTGCCGAAAGATCAGAGTGAGAGGATCTGGAAACAGTCAGCTGTCAGACTGGAATCAATATTGGAAAAATATGAACCGGTAGCTGATGGCATGCGTATGCATACGGATAAGATTTTTACCTCGGCAGCTGTTTATCTCAGCCTGAAGGATGAAATTGATCCTGATATAGCCTACAGTATCATGGAAAAATCTGTTTATGAAAGCTGCGCATCTGCAGCTGCCAAACTGGCAGCCATCATGAAAATTCCGGGAATGAAAAGTCTTTTTATCAGAATCTGGGATCCTCTGACAAAAAAGATGTTCGGACCGGGTAATGGCTTTAAGAACATCTTTTACGAAAACAAGAAGGGTGAAAATATCGAATGGATGTTGTTTCCTGCCCGTATCACCGTTACTTTACTGAGCTGGGCTGTCCGGAACTGACCAGGATCAGCTGTAAGAGCGATGATCTGGTCTATGGAAATCTGCCGGGTATAAAGTTTGAAAGAACGGGAACTTTAGGCAGAGGAAATGACCGCTGTGATTTTTATATAAATTCTGGCAGAAAACCCATTGATCTTCAGTCGATGGGATGAATGCC
>CAMOMM010000182.1 GCA_946619805.1 uncultured Bacillota bacterium
TGAATGATTGTGCTTTTTCTTACTGATGAGTGCTCAGGTTTGCTCGTAACAGTGCACTCATAACTGATTCTCGCTCCAGCTACTGGTTCTTCTACAGTGATGTAGATTTCATCAATGTGTGTTGAGGCCTTTGTCGGTTTAGCTGTTATGACAAATGCCGTTAAAACCAATAACACACTCAATAATACATTAAGCAGCTTTTTCATGTTTCAACCTCCTGTTCTCAAAACACTTGGGATGAAATAACCCCAATTATTTCTTATTATTATCTGCTCTTATTTGATATAAAGATTATAACATACTTTATTAGGTATATATAAATCTTACCACTATAAAAAACAAAAATAATGTTATAACTCAAAGGTAGTATTTTTCCCTGTTTGTTTACTTCGTTATCTCATTGTCTCTCACAGCACACAATAAAAACTATCTCCTTTCGAAGATAGTTTCTTATAAATGTCCTTTTTATACCAGTGAACTATATAGGGGTCCACTCTCAATGGCCATACTTTATTTTTTCATATTTATTTGTATTCTAATCGAATAACTTACCCTGACTCCAGTCAGTTACTGAAATCTTGTCGTCAAGGTTATAGATCTTTCTTATATCGCTGTTGGCGATCAAGCTTGATCCGCCACAGACAACACCCTTGACTACCTTTACACCCTGAACATACTTTTCAGCTGCTTCGGTCTTACCTGTTGCAGTCAGAATGACAGGAGCCTTTAAGCTGTATGCTAACGGACCTGCACATAAGCCATCAGGGAAGTTGTTGGCGAATGCGAATACTGCTGTATCAGGATTCTCAAAGAATGCTTCAGCTATCAGTGTTGAAGTCTCATATCTGGTGTCACCGGCAATACGTTCGGTCTTAACGATCTTGTTGACTTCTGTTTCAATAGCAGGACTTACAGCTTTCTCACCGCCAAGGATATAGTACTTGTTATATCTGTGGCCCTTAATGAAGGTCAGCTGATCTTCATTGAGTTTGTCCTTAACCAGCATGATAGCCTTTCCTGCTGCGGAAGCACTTAAGCTGTCGGCAAAGTTAGTACCGGTACAGATCAGGATATCGTCTTCCCATACATCTGCCTCATCAAGTATCCGCAGGTTGGTTGCATAACGGTTATCTCCGGCCAGTCTCTTGACATTGTAACTGCCTAAGCCGCTTTCCATCTTGGAACTAACAGCCCGTGTACCGCCAAGGATGTATACCGTACCGCTCTTGTGTACGTTTTCCTTAATGTATGCTGTTACGTTTGCTATATTTGCATCATTAACGATCAGGATCGGAGCGTTCTTCTTGGCTGCCAGATAGCTGCCTGCCAATGCATCAGCGAAGTTTACACCGCTGGCTACGATTACATTATCAAACTTAGCTTTGTCAAGCTGAGCCTTATAAGCATCGGCCAACCGTAATGATGTGCTGTATCTGGTTTCTCCGAAGATACGGAACAGATTAGAGTTCAGTACTGATACTCTGAACTTGCTTCTGGCAACAACTGTTGTATCAGTTGCAGGTGCAGTTGCAACGATTTCAGCCGTACCGACTGACATAGGTACCAATGTTCCGTCTTCCTTGATGATAACAACACCTGTATCACTTGATACATAGTCCACGCCGGACCGTGCACCGTCATAGATGTTCTGACTTTCACCATTCAGTAACAATGAAATATCTCTGGAAGCCCCGCTTGCAACAGGTTTCTGTACTACATACATTGCAGAAGGAATCCAGTTGTTCTTGTCAAAGTTACGGCCCATGAAGATAACTTTATCATCATAAACTTTTACATAGTAGCCCTGTGATCCTTCCATGTAAACACCGGTAAGAACGTCATAACCGTTCCACAGATAACCACCTGCTGATGTATTAAATGCAACCGGATGGTTCTCATCACCGGCAAACATGTTACTGATAGAGTTCATCTGCCAGTGGCTGTGACCGTTAAAGAAGATGATCTGGTCATACTTAAGCATGACATTCATCAGTTTTCCTTCGTCATCAATACCGTTCCATCCTTCACCAGGCAGAGATCCGGATACAGTGTTATAGAATGACTGATGCAAGAATACGAATACCGGCTTATCCGGATCTTCTTCCGTACACTTCTTCATTAAGTCATCAAACCACTGTAACTGTTCCCGTGAAAGATTGGCATGCAGACCCGGTATTTCACCACCAAGGTAAATAAAGTGATATCCGTTAACAACTTCATCATAGTAGACATTTTCAGGCTGTTCTATTGAACCATTCAGAATCTTTGCCCACTTCTGGAACTGTTTGCTTGGATTACCCTTTAACCAGTCATGGTTACCGATAGCCAGATGGATTCTCGGTAAAGTTCCGCCTTCACTTAAAGAGTTTTGATACAGGTCATATACCATCTGGAATTCTGCTTCGCTACCGGTATTCGCAATGTCACCGTTAATGAAGATACCGGCACTTTCAGGACTATATGTCTTAATATCATTAAGCATCTGTCCAAAGTGCTTGTTTGACAGAGTAACTTCGCCTGTTGCTCCTTCTGGAGTAGTAACGTGAACGTCACTCATGATCTGGAATTCCATTATTGGATCAGTAATTGCATATGTGCAGTTTTCAGGTAAATCAACACTTACATATTTATCAGATAAGGCACTGCCGTTTGATCCATAGGCAATCAGCTTCTTGGCGCCTGCCGGAATAATGGTGTGAGAAACCATCTTATGATCTGTTACCACATCCGTCAGTTTGAACATCTGTAATGCATCATAACCTTCAAGTTTGTTTCCATTTGCGTCTGCCCAGAACATGACACAGTCAGTTGCTCCGGAATTACCCTTGTTAACGGAAACAATACCATTGGCAAATCCGTCAGTAGCATTATTCAGAGTATATCTGATACTTTCAAGGTTACCGATTGTTCCTTCTTCGACAGTGATGTTAATTGTCGTATTTGCTGAATAATTACCGTCATTGAACAGAACGATTTTATAGTTACCAGGAGTCAGTGAGTCTCTTTCATGACGCTGATTCTGGATGGCTACCGGCTTTCCTGGTAAAAGCGTTCCGTCATTAACATAAAACCAGTAAATTGATGTAACATTAGGATAAGTATCATTTTCTCCATAGATACCTACCCAGCTTCCGTTATTCGGACCAGTGGCACTTACAAATACCGGTTCACCATATGCGAATGTTGTCTTGGCGACTGATAATGAATAGTCACTGCTGCCAAAATTATTTGCTGATGTAGTCTTAAATTCTTTAACCTTATCATTCTTGCCGTTTAATAAGACAACTTTATAGTCACCTGCAGGCAGATTCTTGTCTGCTGAGCGTGATGTTGATAAATCACCATATGCCAGAATATCACACGTTGCTCCATTATCGGCCTTAATACCGTTGGTTGTTAATCCCAGAGTATAAACATAG
>CAMOMM010000183.1 GCA_946619805.1 uncultured Bacillota bacterium
GGTTATCCTTGATCTTCTTCCGGGTTTCCAGATACTGTTGAACCTCCTGCGGTGAAAGACCATTGAAGCTGACAGAGGCATAGTCATCGATGATCTTGGCCAGCTGTTCATCCATTTTTCCGCTTTTATATTCATAGCTCAGCTTGCGCTCACCAAACAGATCGACATCGGTGATCCTGATATGTCCCAGTGCAATCAGCTTGGTAAGGGAAATGGTACAGGCAGTTACGGATAATCCGGTTATCGAAGCCAGTTCATTAAGACTGTATCCCCTGCCGCTTTTATACAGTACATAAAGTACCTTGACATCATTAAGCTCCAGCTTGTTTTCCATGGCTACGGTATTTAACAGCCTGTCAAACATGCTGCTGCCAAGATAGCGCAGCATGAAACCGGCATCATCAAGGCCTGTTTCATAGTATACGGGAGCACCGTCTTCCTGTCCCAGTTTATGCGTATCGGACAGAAACGGAATCGCAAAGGCATCCGTGCTTACCGCAACCAGATACCCGTAGATTATCGGCTTTCTTTCCTCATAGTCATCACTGTCAAGAATATTGCGGTAGAACTCGTTGTAATACTTGATCACACTCGTCTTCATCCTGACCGTCTTTTCAAGGCTGAGATTCTGCCGGACCAGTGAACCTTCGGTCTTGACATAATAGTATACCGGAGCCTTAAGTACGGCTACTTTATTTACATGGAGAAGATACTCCAGATTGAAGATGACATCTTCGCAATAGCTGATGTTGGCATCCATGACAATATGATGCTTTTCCAGAATGTCTCTTCGGTACAGTTTGTTCCAGAGAACCCCATAGTAGAAATCAGCCGGTGTCAGCATCATTCTGTCAGCATATTCATTTCGGGTTATGACCCCGGCCTCATGGATCGATCCCTTTTTTGAAACCTTGTTGCCGACGACACGGTAAAAATCACCGACCACCATCTCAACGTCGTTTTCTTCCATTTCCCTGACCAGCAGTTTGGTCGAATCAAAAGGAAGCCAGTCGTCCGCATCAAGGAACTGAACATAGTCACCGCTGGCAACGGAAAGTGCCTTATTGCGGGTGGATGAAACACCGCCATTCTCCTTGTGAATGGCTATTACCCTGTCATCCTTTGCGGCATATTCACTGATTATGCTGAATGATGAATCCCTGCTGCCGTCATCAACCAGAATGACTTCGATGTCCTGATAATCCTGATTGAGAATGCTGTGAACACAGCGTCTGAGAACTTTTTCCCGGTTATAGACCGGTACGATTATGGAAACCTTACTCATTGTTTATTTCTCCCTGAACAGTACGTATTTCTCCAGAGGGAACAGAACAGCTACCTGTACCATTCCGGCTGCCATAGCCGCAACAGTGCGCGCCCATGAACTTCCTTTCATCATGGCCGTAATGTAACCCTGTAGCCAGGTCGTAAACAGTATCAGAGCGAACAGTACCACAAAATAACCTATTAACCCTGCTTTAGTCCCCTTGCCCTTGAATGTGGCCTTCATGTTGACAAAGTAGCCGTAGATGTTCGCAATGAAATTGGACAGGAAGAACGGCAGAACATAACCAAAGGTTACGACACCGTCAACTACATACTTGCTGTCGCCTTCAAAAAGCACGTCTGGATTGAAAATCGGTTGCAGGAAGGCAGGAAGCTTAACTGTTACCGAATCGAACACCAGAGGCAGCAGATTGGCCAGCAGAAGCTGCACAGCGGTTATTGACATGCTGACCAGATTAAACTTGACAAACTGCCATATGGCACTGTCAGCATACCTGTTATCAAAATCCTTTATGAATCCCATTTCTTATTACCTGAACTTTCTTACATAGTAAAAGACAGATTGAAATCTGCCTTCTGTAACATGTCTGTGATTATCTTCTCCTGCTGACTCTTATCAGGATCATTACCAGCAATACGATAATGATGATTGGAGCAAAGGCATAGAGAATTACCAGCAATATGGATGTCCCGGCTACCAGTAAGCCCAACAGCCACTTGATCAGCCTTATCACAACGTAACCGCCGACAACGATAATGATACCGGCAAGAATGTAATTAAGGATATCTTCTTTTTTCATCCAAACTCACCTCCAGATGTTTATGTGGTCGAAGGAATTTTTCCTTCTCTATTATTCTATCACTTTTTATTTATGTAACAAACAGGTGTAATTAATGGACACCTTTTTTTCCAAAATATATAATTTTTTCCTGAATACTACCGGCCGGTCGTTGAACGCTATGATGAACATCCTGAACTTTACGCTGGTGACAGCCGGCGGTTTGAAAAAGACTTCCCGGAATGGATGGAATTCTTTGAGAGAATGATCAATAACTCGATGATCTATGAAAACTTCCCTTTTGTAGACATCAGAACAGACAGAACTGATTCATACAGAGGACTGTGTGTCTGCTATGGTCTGTTAAGAGTCCTGTGCATAGGCAACCATCACTTCAACCCCGGCAAAGACAGCCTGATCGATGCTGTTGCTGCTCTGTTCCATCTGATCGATCATACTTCTTTCTATTACAATATTGCCTGCATTACCGATAATGCGGTCATCATGATCAAACTGTAAAAAGAACCTCAGACAGCTGAGCTCAAACGGTTCAATGTCCAAGGTTCTTTTAATTATGCCTTATAGTGTGATGAGAAGTATTTCTTCTTGACCGGTGATACGGTGGTATCAATTCCGACATCCTCACAGATCAGAGCTGCCAGTACCTGGAAAGGAACAACATACTGCATCGGTGAAAGAATGTCAGTGGTGTGATAGGAGAACTTAAGATCCTGAACATCTGTCGGGAAATCAGGTTCTGCGGTTACAACATAGACATGTTCGCTGAAGGCATCCTTGTAATAAGGGATTGCTTCTCTGGCTCTGTCCTTTTCCTTGTCTCCTTCCGAAACTATTACAAAGAAGTAGACATCCTTGTCAGTATAGGCACGGAACGGTCCATGCATCTGCTCTTCAAATTCATAGCCGGTGCAAGGATGAGCATAGGTTTCAAAGAATTTGAGTCTGCCTTCCAGAGCTGTAGCCCAGTTGTATCCGTATCCGGCAATGCTGCTCTTATCCATTTTCAGGAATTCATCTCTGTTTCTGTAATACCAGTCAATTGATTCACTGACAACGGAATCAAAGTTGAGGGCCAGTTCCAGTGCATCCCTGTCAAGTCTGGCGAATTCTTCCGGGGTAATGATTCCCTTTCTCTTAGCAATCTCAATTGCCATGATGTAGAACTGGTAGAGAGTCTGGGTAAAGCCTCTGGTTTCAGGTCCGATCTCTTCCTCTTCACATACCAGATGACAGTAGCATTCGGTCAGAGACTCAAGAATGCTGTTGAGCTGTTCTGTTACACCGCTTGTGAAATATCCGTCTTCTC
>CAMOMM010000184.1 GCA_946619805.1 uncultured Bacillota bacterium
CTGCCATAGCCATCGCCAACATCAACGATGACTACGATGTACCGGACAGCGTTGACTATTCAGCCTTCTACTCTGACAGTAAAACCATTGCGGTAAAGGATCCATTAACCGTTCTGGTCAACAAGGAAAGAAGACTGCCGGCTGACTATGTCCCGGCCGATCTGGAAGAAATCAGCGGTGAATACCGTGATTCCAACGAACCTCTGGTCAAACAGGTCAGGGAAGCCTTCGAGGAAATGGCCAAGGCCTACTCCAAGGATCATTCAACACCTATCATCAGCTACAGCGGCTATATCAGCTATGCCGATCAGAAAGTCCTCTATGAAAACCGTCTGTCTCAGCTGGACGGCAATGCTGCAGAGCTTGACCGCATCCTGGGTAAGGAAGGATGCGATGAGCATCAGAGCGGACTGGCGGTAAACATTACGGAAAAAGGCACCATAGCCTATGACTTTGCGGAAACGGAAGCCTGCAAATGGGTCAGGGAAAACTGCCGGGATTATGGATTCATTCTCCGCTATCCAAAGGATAAGGATTATCTGACCGGATACGCTGCCAACGATTATCATTACAGATATGTCGGCACCGATGCTGCCAGATTAATAAAGAGATTCAACTGGTGCTACGAAGAATACTATTATCTGTTCGTTGAACACTAAACCACTGAAACATAACAAAAACGTCATTTCCCCGCGGAAATGGCGTTTTCATATGCTTTAGTCTAATTCTGCCGTACCCTTGTATAACCGGTAGTAACGGCCTTTCTGAGCCAGCAGTTCCTCATGGTCACCGCGTTCAATGATGTTGCCGTGTTCCAGAACGATGATCGCATTGGCATTTCTGACTGTTGACAGTCTGTGGGCAATTACGAAGACCGTTCTGCCCTGCATCAGCTTGTCCATGCCCTTCTCAATGATCTTCTCGGTATGAGTGTCGATTGAAGAAGTGGCTTCATCAAGGATCAGTACCGGAGGGTCAGCGACCGTGGCTCTGGCAATGTTGAGCAGCTGTCTCTTGCCCTGAGACAGGTTGGTGCCGTTGCTGGTAAGCATGGTATTATAGCCATCCGGCAGTCTGTTAATAAAGCTGCCGGCATTAGCCAGTCTGGCAGCGGCAATGCACTGTTCATCAGTAGCCTCCAGATTACCGTATCTGATGTTCTCCATGACTGTTCCGGAGAACAGGTTGGTATCCTGCAGTACCACGCCCAGTGACTTGCGCAGTGAACTCTTGGCAATGTCTCTGATGTCAATGCCATCATAGGTAATGGAGCCTTCCTGAACATCATAGAATCTGTTGATCAGGTTTGTTATGGTGGTCTTGCCGGCACCGGTAGATCCTACCAGAGCGATCTTCTGGCCAGGCTTGGCATACAGTGAAACATCGTTAAGTACGGTCTTGCCCTCTTCATAGGCAAAGGTTATATGATTAAGTCTGATGTCACCCTTCAATTCAATAAGGGTGCCGTCATCAGGATTCTTCCAGGCATATCTTTCGGTTTTTTCCGAAGTTTCGACCAGTTCGTCCTTTCCCTCCTCAACATTCACCAGAGTGATCCTTCCTTCATCAACTTCAGGAGCTGAGTCAATGACACCGAATACTCTTTCAGCACCGGCAATTGACATCATCATTCCGTTGAACTGCTGTGACAGTCCGGATATAGGTCCGGCGATCTGTCTGGTATACAGCAGGAAGCTGGCGATTGAGCCTAAGGAGATCTCTCCAGCAATGCACATTCTGGCACCTAAGACGGCAACTGCCGCATAGCTGATGTATGACAGGTTGACGTTAATAGGCATCAGAGACTGAGCGAAGACGTTGGACATGATCGATGCATGCATGCATTCATCATTGTATTTCTGGAATTTTCTGACACTTTCATCTTCGTAGCAGAAGGCCTTGACCTCCTTGGACCCCAGAAACATTTCCTCAACGTAGCCGTTGATATTGGACACTGACTTCTGGACCTTGACGAAGTAGCTTCTGGATCTCTTGCCGATGAATACCGACATCCCCACTACCAGCACCAGCAGAGCCAGCGCTACCAGAGTAAGCTTCGGTGAAAGCTTCAGCATCATGAACATTGATCCTGACAGTGATATCAGGGTGTTGATGGCCTGCGGGAAGGAATCCGCAATCAGTGGTCTGATAATGTCTACGTCATTGGTGTAGAAGTTCATCAGTTCGCCATGGGTATTGGTGTCATAGAACTGTACGGACATTTCCTGCATGTGCTCAAACAACTGCTTTCTGATGTTATACAGCGTACCGGTTGAAATGATGCTCATCATCTTGCGGTATACATATCCGGCAGTGATGCCCAGCACATAGACACAGCCCATGAAGATCAGTCGGCCGATGAAACGGCTCAGATCAGGATTGCTCTTGCCAACCAATGGCAGAATGTAATCGTCGATCAGCGGAGCAAAGAAGGCACTTGAAGCGACGTTGGTAAGTGCTTCAACAATAATGCAGACAAATACCAGGATCAGCTGCCATCTGAACTGACTCAGATAGCTGAATATTCTGGCAACGGTTGCAGGAATGTTATCAGCTCTGGAACGTCTGAGCTGACGGTATTTAGGTTCGCTCATTATTCACTCACCCCCTGCATCTGTGTGACATATAAGTCATGGTATTCTTCATTGGTCTTAAGCAGCTGTTCATGGGTGCCGATGTCCTGGATCATGCCGTCCTTCATGACGATGATCTTGTCGGCATCCATGACGGAAGCGACACGCTGGGCAATGATGATGGTCGTCATGCCGGCAAGTCTTTCCTTCAGCGCCTTTCTTATTCTCTTGTCAGTATCGGTATCTACCGCACTGGTGGAGTCGTCTAAAATGATGATCTTAGGTTTCTTAAGCAGTGCTCTGGCAATGCACAGTCTCTGTTTCTGACCGCCGGAGACATTGACACCGCCCTGACCAAGATCAGTCTGATATCCCTTCGGGAATGAAGTGATGAAATCGTGGGCCTGAGCACATCTGGCGGCCTCTTCCACTTCTTCGTGTGTGGCATTGAGATTACCCCATTTCAGGTTTTCCTCAATGGTTCCGGAGAACAGAACGTTCTTCTGCAGAACCATCGCCACATCTTTTCTGAGGTTTTCCAGTTTGTATTCTCTGACATCATGTCCGCCAACCAGTACCCTTCCTTCCGTGACATCGTAGAGTCTAGGCAGTAACTGAACCAGCGTGGTCTTACCGGAACCGGTAGAACCTATGATGCCGACTGTCTCACCTGAGCCAATCTTCAGATTGATATCGGTAAGAGCATTCTTGCGGGCTTCTTCAGTATATTTGAAGCTGACATTGTCAAAGACAACCGAGCCGTCTTCCGGAACCAGATCTGGATCATTGCCGTCATCGGTAATATC
>CAMOMM010000185.1 GCA_946619805.1 uncultured Bacillota bacterium
GAGCCAGAATCGGCTTAAGTTCATTCATCTTTTCAACAATGTCGCTGATCGGGGTGCCAACCAGACGGTCATTCAGGATGTTCGTACAGGTCTGGATATCTTCAACCGATATCTGATCTTCAAATCTGAAAGTCTTGTTTTCGGTATGTCCCCGGTCGGTAATGAATACTGCGACCGCGGAATTGGAATCCAGCGGGAACAGTCTGATATGAGCCAGAGTCTGCTTGTTGGCATCAGGTCCCAGAACTACGGACGTCAGATTAGTCATGTTTGACAGGATCTCACAGCTTTTCTGAATTACGTCTTCAATAGGAACGCTGTTGTCAAGTTTTGCCTGCATCTCATAGCGCTCTTCCGGAAGTTCGCTTGGTTCCATCAGATGTTCAACATAGTATCTGTATCCCTGAGTTGAAGGAACTCTTCCGCTGGAAGTATGCGTCTTTTCAAGAAGCTCAACTGATTCAAGATAGTTCATTTCGTTACGGATGGTAGCTGATGAATAATCAAGGTTGTATTTCTCTACCAGCAGTTTGGATCCTACCGGTTCAGCTGTCTTGATGAATTCCTCAACTATGGCTTTGAGAATAAGTTCCTGTCTAGGTGTCAACATTTTCATCACTTCCTTCTGGCACTCATAATCCATTACTGCTAACAGTATACCACGTTTGTTAGCACTGTCAATATCTGAGTGCTAATTTGTTTTAGTTTGTGTGATATGTTATACTTTTTACATTGAAAAGAGGTAATCATTATGAAAAATCAGAACTTTCTGCAGGTTATTAAATATACACTGATAGCTGCCAGTGCCGGTATCATCCAGGTTGCCAGCTTTACGGTATTTGAAAAAGTACTGCACATGAAATACTGGCCAAGCTATCTCATCGCTCTGGTCTTAAGCGTTTTATGGAACTTTACCTTTAACCGCAAATATACCTTCCATTCCAGCAACAACATACCGAAGGCCATGTTTCTGGTCTTCCTGTACTATCTGGTATTTACTCCCCTGTCAACCATTGCCGGTGACAGGCTGACCGCCTTACTGGGAGGCTAGGACTACATTGTTCAGGCACTTACCATGCTGGTAAACTTCGTAACCGAATTCCTTTTCCAGAAATACGTTGTATTCAAGGAAAACTGAGCACATTAAAACCTGGCAGCTGCCAGGTTTTCTCATCTTTGATAAACGGTCCTGCCGGCTATGATCGTCCGCAGGACATTGTAATCACTGTCCATGATGACCAGATCGCTCAATCGCCCTTCTTCGATTTTGCCGCGGTCAGTAATGTTCAGACATCCGGCCACATTTTCCCGATATAGAGAGGCAACTTCCTCCATGGTCAGATTGCATCTGTCACGGGCAGCTTTCATGATCTGATTCAATGTCATATTGCCGGAAGTGATGTAGCCATCCGGGGAGAAAATGAATCCGTCTCTGGCAGTGATCGTTTTACCATTAACAACATGTACCCCTTCCGGTAATCCTGAGGCATCTGACATATCTGATACTCCATATACATTATCTATACCTTTTATCTTTATCAGTATTTTGACCCATACCGGATCTACATGATATCCGTCACAGGTCAGCTGTGCCTTGATCCTGTCATCATACATTACCGCTGCCGCAGCACCTGCCTCACGATGATGCATGGCCTTGAAACCATTAAACATGTGATCAGCCTGACACAGTCCATGATCAGCTGCCCTGAAAACATCTTCAGCTGATGCTTCGGTATTGCCGACTGTCGGCATGACTGCTTTGGATACCATGTAGTCACACCACTCCAGGCTGCCGGGCAGATCAGGTGAAACATGAAACAGTGAAACATCGCTATAGTCACCATCAACAAGGTAATCAGTATGCTGGGCACTTGGATTTACTGCCTCGGCTGTCATGTATCTTTTCAGGGACGGATATACACCTTCAAACTGGAAATCCCCTATTCTGGTACCGGCAAATCTGTTGCGCAGTTTTCTGATCCTTCTGACACTTTCGGCTATCCTTTCATATTGGGTACCGGCCAGGGTAGGAAAAACAGTAGTTACCCCGCATTCAGGAAGCTTACCGGCCAGATATTTTACGCCTTCCGCAAAACTCCAGCCGTCAAAGCTGTCGGAATATGTAAAGCTGCGCAGCCAGCCGCCATGGTTATGACAGTCGATCAGACCCGCATACAGATAATTGCCTCTTGCATCAATTATCTGATCATCGTCAAGATCTTTGCCGATCTTCAGGATCTTCTCATTGTCAAACTGTACTTCCACATCACTGAACTTACCATCAATGAATACTTTTGCGTTGATTATTTTCATATGTTGTATCCTTTTCTGTTATTAATAACATTATATCCCATTATAGATCCAATAAAGAAAAAAGTGACCGGAATCAGTCACTTGTATTTTCATTTCCTACTATGGTTCTGGCACCGCCCAGATAATCCCACAGTTCAGCATATTTAGCCAGTATTTTCTCTCTGTTTTCATTAATCCTGTCAAATTTCAGATCAACAAGTTTCAGGACGGAAACTTCCGGAATCATATCGGAGATCTGTGCAGTCATGTTGGTGGAACGTGAGGCACCCAGAAGTCTGGTTCTTTCCTCAGCGTATTCCCTGGAAAGCAGATAGTCGATTACCTTACCGGCAATATCAGGATTCTTGCAGTTTCTGACCATGGCCGAAGCAAACCGTACCTGGGTATTCCCTTCTTCAGGATAGACAACCGCAATGTCAGGCATCTTATTGACCAGTCTCTGAATGCAGGATGATTCAAAGGAAAGTCCGACGGCATAGTCCCCGCTGTCAACAAACTGTGTTACATCAGAGGCCTTGGCAGCATAGACACCGTCAAGGTTTTCCATCAGATTTCTCATGTAGAACCATCCGGGACTTAATGCCGATACCTCACCGTCACCGAATACTGCCAGTATTGTCGTTAATGAGCGGAAGCCACCGGAAGAAGCCGAAGGATCCCCGAACAGGATCTGTCCCTTGAGTTCAGGCTTTAGAAGGTCAGTATATTTATGGATGTCATCAACAGTCAGCCCCAGTTCTTCAAGTCTGGCCGTATTGACCAGAAAGGCCATTACCTGTGTAATGTAATACTGGTAATAGTGTTCCTCATCAATGACTGACTGTTCTTCTATGCGGTATGGTACATATGGCTGAAACAGATGACGGTATACTTCACCGTCAGACTGCATTAACCCTCCCATCAGGACATCGCATTGCGGGTCGTTCTTTTCCCGCTCCAGTCTTTCGATTGACTGAGCCAGGGATGCTGAAACCCAGTTGATGGTCACTTCCGGATAAAGTTCATGGAACTTCCTGGTGAACAGCTGCTGTTCGGAAGCGGAATGTGAAGTGTAAATGGTT
>CAMOMM010000186.1 GCA_946619805.1 uncultured Bacillota bacterium
TTGAGATCGGCGCAAGATTGTTCTTTTTGCCGTACTGAATCACTTCATGCAGGTCTTTGTCGGTAGTGAATGTAGCTACACCATGGCCGAATTTAACAAGAACGATATCATATGACTCAGCAATCTTCTCCGCCTCTTCCTGACTGTCCACAAGACAATACAGTTCTTCTCCTTTCACAGGAGATACAGGAACCGGGGTTGCTTCTGCAGGCCTGGAGCATCCAAACATTTGCAATGCCGCAAGAATCATTGCAAGTCTTTTCATTAAGTTGTTCATTCAACTTTTACTTTGACGCTTGAGGATTTGCCGCTTCCGTCCATAGCTTTTACGGTCAGTTTTGCGGTGCCCTTTTTATTGGGATAAGTATAAAACCATAAATTGTACCAATATCCAGGCAAATCATTATAGTTCCGCCACTTATGCGTTATTGAAATCTCGTCATATCCTAAATACTCAAGTTCTGCGCCGCAAACATTTGGATTACTGCTTGTTACGGAACAGTTGATTGGAAGAGAACAATACACATACGAATGGTAACAATACGAGACAGTATCTGTACCTTCTTGATCAGGTCCGCCTTTATTTACTCTGTAGCCTCCTCCCATAGGATCCTGTATGAACATGGCCTCCAATTTCGGTATGATCAGAATTTCTTTGCTGGCGGTATAGCCGGTTCCATCAAGCGATCTGGCACCCAGTTCGACACGGAGCGGAAGTGCCTCGAAACTGCTTAAAGAAGTAACTTTATTGGATACGGTTAATTTGGAATTACCTGAAATCTTAATGTAGCCCTTTTTAAGCGCCTCTTCGGTAAGGTCATTATTGAAATCGTCAAATACAGACGTTATATACCAATTGACTTTCTTTGTAGTAGGAGTGCCATATTGCGTCCCAAACATAGCTTTATCTTTAAGATTCAGGGATTTGCCAAGACTAAGATAATAGTTTTCTCCCAGATCAATATCAAGTCTGGAGATTGGAACCGTAACTTTTACGGTAACCGTTGCTTTCTTCTTGGAACCATCATTGGCGGTTGCCGTGATCTTGGCGGTTCCTTTTCCGACCGCCTGCACATAGCCGTCTGATGTGACTGTAGCGACTTTCGGGTTACTGGATGTGAAGACAGGCGGAATGTTGTTTTCTCCCTTTGGCAGACTTGCAGTCAACTGGAAAGCAGTGTCATCTTCCGGATTGTAACTATCATTAATATCCGTCGTGAAAAGGTTTACTGTTGTAAGAACGCCCTTACTGTTTCGGCTAATACGGTCGTTCCCAGGATTATATGTGGTATCAAGCTGTATTGATGATGCTTTTTTCACAACTGTTACAGTGATGTCATCAGACTTCGACGGGTCTTCAACAGAAGTGGCTTTCAGCGTAAATTCAGTACCAGGTAATACTGCTTTGGAAACTGTTACTTTGGCACCTTTCAGAGTGACACCGTCCGGCGCATTTCCGACTAAGCTCCATGTAACCTTTTTGTTCTTCGTTTTGGCAGGAAGAACAGTCGCACTGAACGTAGCGCTGGTCCCGGTAGCTATTCCCCCCTGACCTTTGATAATGATATTCTCCGGCAGCTGATTAACAGTCACTGTGCATACAGCGCTCTTTTTTGAGCCATCCAATAACTTCAGGGTGATTTTTGCAGTACCGGGTCCTGTTGCAGTCACATTACCGTAACCGTCTACTGTTGCAACCTTTTCATTGCTGGAAGTCCAGGTATGTTCATACTGTAAGATATCTTTGTCAATGCCCTGAGTATCCTTCAACGTTTTAATAACGATCTTGTATGGTTCAGGATCACTCTCGGAACTGTATTTCAGCGTGGCTTTTTTTGTTTCAAATGCAACAGTTTTAACTTTAACAGCTGCAGGAATAATAGCCGGCGTTTTGAACTTAAGTGTTTTAATGTTGCCCGCAACACTAAGTTCATTTACAATCACAGCTTTTAAAGTAATGGTCGATCCTATTGTGAAATCATCAACAAGAATCGGATATCCATTATATACTGTTCCGTTTACAATCTGACCATTCTTTACTGCCGGATTCTTTCCGTCAGTTGTATAGAGGATCGTTTCGTTCTTTCCGAGTTCTCTGCTTTCATCTTCAGAAATATTAAGATAAATATATGAACCGGCAGCCAGCGGGTTTTTAAAATCCGTTACAGGGCGGTCATACTGATCGAATACTTCGATCGCAGGTGCCGTCTCTTTTTTATTGAAAAGCTTCTCAACAGAGATAATTCCATATCCCATACCTGAAGAAGAAGATTTAGTCGTTGAAGTTTTCAGAACTTTAATAATATCGTTGTAATTCTTATGCCCGAATTTCGACATGTAAAGTGCCAGCGCACCGGACACTACCGGACATGCCATGGATGTTCCGTCCATCTTCTGATAAGTATTATTACTCTTCCATCCATCCTGGTCAGAATAGTAATCCTGGCTGTACACAGAATAGATTCCGCTTCCGGGAGCTGCTATGGTTACCCATGAACCATAGTTGGAATATCCGGCCTTTGCGCCGTTGCGATTTACTGCCGCAACCGATATTACATTTTTGTATCCCGCAGGATATGGTCTGCTGTTTGAATTTTCATTACCGGCCGCTGCGCAGATAACAATTCCGGCATCCACAGCATCCTGGATCACTTTTTCATAATTTGCGCTGTATCCATATCCGCCAAGACTCATGTTGACAATATCCACATTATGATCAATTGCGATATTCAGACCTGCCATGATGTCCGCATTTGAAGCCGTAATTTTCCCGAATTGATCAAGATTAAATACATTAATTCCGAGAATATTGACCGCCGGGGCAATACCTGCTCCACCCTTTGAATTCTCTGCAGAAGCTCCGATAATTCCGGCAACATGATTGCCATGGCCCGTCCAGGTGTTGTCTCCTGTGACATTTTCTACGGTGACACGGCCATCAAAATCTTCATGACTGGTATTGATGCCCTGATCAATTACCGCAACTGTAACACCCTGGCCCATTGTGGCATTCCAGCCGGCATACGTATTGATCATGGTATGCTGCCACTGGAAGTTCTCATCACTGGGTGTTTTGAGTGCCTCATCTGCATCCGGCCCGAACGTATCATTCACCCATTCACTCCATCCTTTTACTTCAGGAAGAGAATCAGAAAACAGTTCACTATCATCTTCAATGACAGGTGAAGGCTTTTCCTCAATCGGATCGAGGTATGTAATGTAATTCGGTTCGACTAGCGGAAGTTCAAAATCACTGTCAAGGGAAGCTTTAAAGACATCTTCTACAGAGATTTCAGGATCCGTAATTGTAATTACCGCAACACCATGACCGAATGAGGTCAGTTCTGCATGATATATCTCTGCAACCT
>CAMOMM010000187.1 GCA_946619805.1 uncultured Bacillota bacterium
TTTCGACACTTCCAACATAACAAATTTTGAATCAGCGTTCTCATGCTGTTATGCTCTGGAAAGTGTTGACATATCAGGATTTGACTTTTCAAATGCGGAAAACCTGCGGAGTATGTTTAACAGCTGCTGGAAACTGAAAAGTGTGAAATTGCCTGCAAATGCCAAGACTGACAAGGTAAAAGACTTCCGGTTCATGTTCTATGACTGTATCGCACTGGAAGAACTTGATCTTTCCGGTTTCAATACCCGGTCAGCTGAAACCATGTCACACATGTTTGGCTTTTGCAAAGAATTAAGGAAACTTGATATCAGCAATTTTGATACCCGAAAGACAGACAGAGAATATGGTGTCCAGTACATGCTTTATCCACTGAACAAACTGGAAGAATTTAAGGTAGGTCCATTATTTGAAAACTGGAAAGATGTAGATCTTCCGCGGGGAAGATGGAAAAATGGATCTTTGACAAAAACGACTGATGAGCTGGTACGGGGATATGCAGCTAATGCTACTGCGTGGGCCGGCACATGGGTCAGAGACTTTGACCTCATCGAAAATCTGGTATTAAACGGGTATGAATCGCTGATTCCTGGAGAAACCGGCAGGGTTTACTACTATACGTTGCCTGGCGATAATGTTAAAACGGATCTGGTATGGAGCAGCAGTGATGAGAGTGTTGCCACCGTGGATGAAAAAGGTATAATCCATGCTAAAAAAGCAGGCGAAACAGTCATTACAGCTAGGACGACAGACGGATCCAATCTTGAATCCAGCATAAAGGTAATAGTCAGGGAAGACATTGCCTATGGAATTCTTTCTGATGAAGGCGAAATGGTACTTATCCGTGTCAAAGCCAAATATGATACAACTGTAGATAAAATGATAACCGTAACAGATATCAATGGTGTCAGTTATACAGGATATCTGTTTGGTGACGTTGAAAGCCATGATACGCCGGACTGGTATCAGTGGCATCCAGAGGTTGGAACCTGGGTTGAGAAAATCAAGAAGTTCAGAATCGCTGAAGGAACAACAATAAAGCCGATTCGTTTCTCCTGGTGGTTAACAGATGCCATAAATCTTGAAGAGGTTGATTTTACTGGTATTGATACCTCAGAAATAACTGATTTTATAGGTATGTTCTACAATGACAGGAATTTGAAGAAGATCAATTTCGGTACAATGGATACCTCAGCAGCCGAAGCAATGGCCGGCATGTTTGATAAATGCGTTGCTCTTGAGGAAATTACCTTTGGTGAAAAGTTTACCAAATATATCAAAGGAACAGACCTGCCACCGGGAATATGGTCGAATGGAACACAGTCTTACAGGAATAATGAGTTTGAAGAAAAGTTCTCTGCAGATACAACAGGACTAACTGGAACCTGGACCAGAACGGTCATAAAGGCGACTTCTTTCAACATCATTCCTGATGAATTGACACTTTATGTTGGAGCATGGGGCCAGTTTGAATACGAATTTAAGCCTGATGATGCAACCATTTCCATGGAATGGAGCAGCAGCGATGAAGATGGTCTGTACGTGTGGGACAGCAGCAGCTATGAACGGAAAAAGGTCGGTACATATACAGTTACTGCACATACTACAGAAGGCTCAGATCTGACAGATACAGTCACGGTAACAGTTGTTGAACCGGAGTACTGTAATGTAACATTTATTACCTATAGTGAGGAAACGCCTGATTTCACTGTACAGGTCAGAAAGGGAGATATGGTAGACTGTCCGGCTGATCCTGTCTGGAGTGGACACAAGTTTGCCGGATGGATGGATAATCCGGAAGGAACAGTTTCTTTTGATTTCGGTACGATAATTACTGAAGACAGATACGTATATGCAGGCTGGATCTATCCATATCAGGTATGGTTTGCATACGAGAACGGTGAACCGGATTCATATCAGGAAGTCATACCTGGTGAACGTGTTATCAAACCAGCGGATCCGGTTAAGGATGGATATAATTTCATTGGCTGGTATTACTTTAATGATGCTGGGGAAGAAGTTCCATATGATTTCTCCACACCGGTAGTAAATAATGGATTCACTCTGTTTGCTCACTGGGAATTGGTGCCGGTCAGTGAAAGAGATTATTACATGATATTTTTCGAAATGAATGGAGGAATCGGTGAAACCCCGGAACCTGTAAAAGTTAAAAAAGGAGATAAATATACTGCACCTGCATTAACATTCAAACCTCCGGTAGGAAAGGCATTTGTTGAATGGACGGTTGTCAGCCTTAAAACCGACAATATGACGGGAGTATGGCCTCAGCCTGGAGAAAAAATAGATGTTAATGAGGATTTAGTATTATGGGCTAACTGGGTTGACATTTCCTATCGTCTGGCTGGAAATAACAGATATGATACAGCCATTAAGGCAGCTGAACTGCTAATGGAAAAGTATGAGATGGAAAAGCTCACCACTGTTGTTCTGACAACCGGTAATAATTTCGCTGATGCTCTTAGTGGTGGATATCTGGCTGAAATATGTCAGGCTCCAATCTTGCTGACCAGGGAAGAAAGCGCTGATACAGTCAATAAATGGATCAAGAAGAATCTGATGGAAGGCGGAACAATATATGTATTGGGAGGCACTTCGGCAGTTTCTGATAAATGTCTGAAAGGACTTGAAGGCTTCAACATCGACCGCATTGCTGGTGATAACAGATATGAAACCAACATCAAGATTCTGAAGAAGGCAAAGGTGACCGATCAGGATATTCTGGTATGTACCGGTAATAACTTTGCCGATTCACTCAGTGCTTCCGCTGTTGGATTACCGATTCTGCTGGTCAAAGATGAGTTAAATGATCAGCAGAGGAATTATATGAAGTCTCTGTCCACTAGCAAATTCTATGTGATAGGCGGTACTGCTGCCGTCAGCAATACCGTAATGGATCAGGTTAAGAAGTATGGCAGTGTCAGCAGAATTGCCGGCAATAACCGTTATGAAACATCGGTAGAGATAGCCAGAAAATTCATTCCGGCGATTCCGTTCTATACCAGACTGGTACTGGCTTATGCCCAGAACTTCCCTGATGGCTTATGCGGCGGACCTCTGGCTTATGCATTTGGATCACCAGTCATTCTGACCAAGACCGGAAATGAAAAAGTCGCTGCTGATTATGGCTGGGAAATCAGATCTGAAGCAGTAATAGTTCTCGGCGGTGAAGGATTGATTTCAGATGATGCTGCCAGAAAAATCATTTGGATGACATCAGCTGAAAAGATTTACAAGAGATAAATCGAACTAAAGGGGACAAGAAGGCAGCGTTTATGAAACGCTGCTTTTCAGTTTTAACGCAAAACCGAAGAAGTCCCCACCCTCTTACGAAGTGTAAGGGAGGGGA
>CAMOMM010000188.1 GCA_946619805.1 uncultured Bacillota bacterium
CCTTGCCGTTGTAAACTGCGAAAGTGTGTTCCAGGAATGCAGGGAAGATTGTGGAACGGCGTGACCAGGTCTTGATGACTTCTTTTTTGCCACTCTTGTTCATAGCTTCAACCTTTTTCATCAGATGTTCATCTACGAATGGTCCTTTTTTAATACTACGACTCATGTTTCTCTCCTCCTATCCTACTTTCCGTTACGACGACGTACGATTAATGCGTTAGACGCTTTCTTCTTCTTACGAGTCTTAACACCCATGGCTTTCTTGCCCCAAGGTGTCATTGGTGATTTACGTCCGACAGGTGCTCTGCCTTCACCACCACCGTGTGGGTGGTCAACAGGGTTCATAGCTGAACCTCTGACTGTAGGTCTGATACCCATCCAGCGAGTTCTGCCGGCCTTGCCGACGTTAACCAGTGAATGGTCACCATTGCCGACGATACCAATTGTAGCTCTGCAGTTCTTTAAGAACTTTCTTACTTCACCGCTTGATAATCTTACTAATACATATTTGCCTTCAGAGCCCAGGATCTGAGCACTGCATCCGGCACTTCTTGCAATCTGGCCGCCCTTGCCAGGCTTTAATTCCACATTGTGAATGAAGGTACCATCAGGCATGTTGCATAACTGACAGCAGTTACCGACTTTGATGTCAGCGCTGTCGCCAGAGATGACTGACATTCCAACCTTTAATGTTTCAGGTGCGATGATGTAGCGCTTTTCACCGTCTGCATAGTTTAACAGAGCGATGTTTGCACTTCTGTTTGGATCGTATTCGATTGAAGCGACCTTGGCAGGGACATTGTCCTTGTTACGCTTGAAGTCGATGATACGGTATGTCTTCTTATGACCGCCGCCCTGATGACGGGTTGTAACTCTACCTGTATTGTTACGGCCGCCCTTTGAATTGACAGGTGCCAGTAATGAACGTTCAGGTGTGGTTTTTGTGATTTCACTGAAATCTAATGACGTCATGTTCCTGCGACCGTTTGTCGTAGGCTTGTATTTCTTAATCGCCATGATTTTTACTCCTCCTTACGCATTTATATCCGGAAATAGCGTTCTTCTTCCGATAATTATTTTTCTTAACCTTCTGTGTAGAGGTTAATTGAGTATCCATCAGCCAGCTTTACGACTGCCTTGCGGATACCGCCGACGGTTCCAACATAACGTCCTAAACGCTTTCTCTTGTCAGGTGTGTTTACGATGTTGACCTTTTCGACTTTTACATTGAAGATTTCTTCAACTGCCAGCTTAACAGCTGTCTTGTTAGCGCCCTTGGCTACTTCGAAGGTAACCTTGTTGTCGTCTTCCTGATTCTTCAGGGACTTTTCTGTAACGATTGGGCGAATGATGATATCACGTGCTGCCATTACTGTAATGCCTCCTCAATCTTCTTAACTGCTGCTTCAGTAGCAACCAGAGTGTATGCATTTGCCATATCCAGGCAAGAGAGACCTTCGGTTGTTGTGAATGTAGCATTCTGCAGATTGCGCATGCTCATCCAGGCATTTTCCCAGTCTTCTTCAACATCGAAGACGAAGAGTGCCTTGCGTTCAGCGTTGAGATCCTTCATGATCTTGGTGAAATCCTTGGTCTTGATGGCATCCATCTGAATCTTATCAACAACTGTCAGTGCATTGTCTGCAACAAACTGTGATAAGTATGAACGTAATGCAAGTCTGCGAACCTTACGATTGATACGGTAGCCGTACTTTCTTGGAGTTGGGCCGAATACGATTCCGCCGCCTCTCCACTGTGGAGCTCTGATAGAACCCTGTCTTGCTCTACCTGTACCTTTCTGACGCCAAGGCTTCTTACCGCCGCCGCTTACTTCTGAACGGCCCTTGGTATCAGCTGTTCCCTGACGTAATGATGCCTGCTGCATGACAACTGCATCAAACATTGCCTGCTGATTTGGTTCGATACCGAATACAGCTTCATTTAATGCCAGGTCCTTCAGTTCCTTACCGGTCTGATCGAGAACCTTAACTGTTAATTTCTTTGCCATACATTAAGCCTCCTTTTCGGTAATGTAGTTTACTAATTCTACAGGAGCTACATGCTTGACAGGCTTTGTTGTTGTCTTGACGATAACCAAGCCCTTGCGTGGTCCCGGAACATTACCCTTGATCAGTAATACATTGTTTGCAGTATCAACTTTGATGATCTGCAGATTCTGGTTTGTGGTTGTATATGTACCTTCATGACCAGCCATCAATCTGCCCTTGTTGATGTATCCGTTGTTACGGCCGATAGTTGCTAATGAACCAACTGCTCTGCGTACCAGAGATGCACCGTGTGATCTAGGCTGTAATGCCTGGTTATTACGGTAAACAGCACCCATATAACCCTTACCACGGGAGATGCCCTGTACATCGACCATGTCGCCTTCAGCGAACAGATCGCATGTTACTGTAGCACCGACTTCCAGATCAGCCATCTCATCGCTCTTTAATTCACGGTAGAATCTCTTTGGAGCGGTGCCGGCCTTCTTGGCGTGGCCAACGTTAGCCTTGGTAGCTCTTTTCTCAGTGATGTCTTCCATACCGAGCTGTAATGCTACATAGCCATCGTTTTCTAAAGTTTTCTTCTGAGTAACAACATTAGGTGTCACTTCTACAACGGTCACTGGAATTAATGTACCATCATTAGTGAAGACCTGTGTCATACCGAGTTTGCGTCCTAATAATCCTTTCATGATGTTTACCTCCAATGTCCTATAACTTGATTTCGATATCAACGCCACTTGCTAATTCCAGAGAGCTTAAGGCAGCGATTGTTTCCTTGCTTGCACCGACGATCTCGATTAATCTCTTGTGGGTTCTGATTTCGAACTGTTCACGAGCATCCTTGTACTTGTGGGTTGCTCTTAATACTGTTACTACCTGTTTTTCAGTCGGCAGTGGGACTGGTCCAACGATCTTCTTGGCACCGTGATTCATTGCTGTGTCAACGATCTTCTTGCATGCTGAATCAAGTGAACGATGTTCATATGCCTTTAAGCGAATGCGGACAGAGTTCTTTGCTTTTGCCATGGATATTTCCTCCTTTATGCTGTGTCTATTCCATGATAGACCCGCTCGATGCGAATTCCCCGGCTACACACCATGACAACGTATATCAGTGTGCCGGCAACCTCGCACGTCCATGCGGTCGCTTGATAATATTACCACACAAAAAGTGCCTAATCAAGCACTTTTTTTATTATTCGTCTTTTATATATATAAATATTTAATTTACAGAGTTATTATACCTTAGATTTACCATTTCTGATAGAATTCATTGATGCAAACAATGCTTTTTCTGCCGCTTTCCATGATGTGTTTTATGTCAATTTCATCGATATTTCTGGCATTCATT
>CAMOMM010000189.1 GCA_946619805.1 uncultured Bacillota bacterium
TTTTACCCTGATTGAGCAGTCTGTCACACTTCATCACTCTGATGGTGTTTACCAGCAGATTATCTTCATGCCCGCTTACCTCAAAGAGACTGTCGTCCATGTCGGCTGTTGAAATACCCTGCCGGCTCAACCGGGAGATCTTCAACTGTGCCCAGAAGGCTTTCCTTGCCCGCTTGTTGTGTAGGATATCAACCAGATTCTTACCGTCATTTGACACCAATGACATATCCAGAGGAATGCCGTTCATCGCCGCAAAGGCAATTCCCAATAAGGCAGTCAGCACCAGCAATGGGCTTATCATTCGGACATTTCTGAAGACAAAGTAATACAGTAACAGACATATTGCAGCACTTAGCAGATTCATGATGACACCTCCCAGGTTATAGAGAACAACCGGCATGTCATCACTGTATTCAGGAGGTGCCATCAGACACTGTCCGGACGTACCGGCCAGCCTGAACTTTCTTAATTTCAGTTTCCCGTCTTCCTTAACCAGAATGAAACTTCCGATCCTGAAACTCTGGAAACTGTACCCTGTCAGTAAACCGAAGATCAGATGTCCGCTTTCATGAATGATGATCTGAAAATATGCGGCAAACAGAACTGAAAGGACGATGCACAGAAGATTATAGAAAAATGCTCCCGGCAACTCCGGGTCAATGAATTCCATGTTTTCCAGAACCACACCGAAAAACCAGCCCGTTATCATGCTGATGATTATTATTACTACGGTTCCGGCTCCGATCTTATTCTTTTCTCTGTTCATCTTTCATTCCTCATTTCTTACGGGTGATCAACACCAGTTCAGGCGGTGTATTCTTCTGATTGGGATAACTCAGATATGCAACATGGTAAATGGAACCATCCAGCTCACTGACATATTTCAGTGCTTCTTCTCTCTCCGTTTTTCCCTGTGAATGTCCCCAATAGATCATGATGCTTATAAGCCCATTTACCTTAAGCAGTTCAAGAGCACATTCAAGTGACTTTACTGTTGAATCAGCTGTAGTGGTGATCTCTTTATTGCCTTTCGGCAGATATCCCAGGTTATAAACTATCAGATCAGCCTTTTCGCTGATATGATCCCTGATATCCTTATGGTCACACTGTATCAGTTCACAGTTATCAAGCCCGTTTTTCTTCAGAAGCACGTCAGTGTTATGTATTGCCTCTTCCTGAATGTCAATGCCATAAACAAAACGGCATCTTTCAGCCAGATAAAGAGTATCATTGCCATTACCGCAGGTCATGTCAATGGCAACACTGTCTTCATTTATGTATCTCTCCCATATCATATGGGCTGTTTCACTGTTTTTGGTCAACGGATTCATTTTCACACCTTACATCCATTATAGACGATATGGACTTCATTTAACAAAGAAAAAGGCACTCTCAGGAATTGAGGTTTATCTTTTTGCAGCTAAATATTACAATGAAATCAGGAGAACAGAATGAATATCTACAAGTACGGAAATAAAATCAGGGAATTAAGAACCAGAATGAACCTGACTCAGCAGCAGCTGGCAGACAAGCTGAATGTTTCCGCCAAAACCGTTTCACACTGGGAAACAGGCTATACCCTGCCGGACATGGAAATGATGATGAAACTGTCTGAAGTTTTTAATGTGTCCCTGAATGATCTGGTCAGTGAAAACAGTGATCTTTCCCAACAGCAGGCAGTTGAAGAGTACAGTGAACAATATACCAGAAGCAAAGGAAGGTTCTCACGACTGAACTGGTTTCAGAAAGCCGTACTGATATTCGTTACGGCCATGTGCCTTGTGTTTACAATTGCCTATATTGTTGTTTTATCAAAAGAAGGTTTTCTCTGCAAAAACACCATATTTACTCTTTCTGAGGTAAACAATGAAAAGATTTATTCCGGCAAGCTTGATGGTAAACCGGCAGTTTTCACCGTAAGAGGGAATACCGCAGTATTTACCTGCGGAGATGAAACATACGGTCCATATGTTTTCAGAGAAGATCCTTCTGCCATTCCTGAAGAACACGGTTGGTCTGACTTAATGACCGGTGTCGAAATAACCCTGGGAGACCATGTTTTCTTCCGTGGGGGTGTTGTTGATTTCGACAACCGCACACGTTATCTCTATAGTGAAGATGGAAAAACTGATTATAATTTTTCTGTCATATCCTCAGATGACATGATATCCATTGAACCATCACCTTCAGATATCGTGAACCTTATGATGGGGCCAAAGATCACTCACAAAGGTGAAATTGGTGCCTGGTTTGCCGGATTTGTCTTCTGTATCTTAACTGCCATATCCATACTGTTTGAAAAGGAACTCTTCCGCTGGCATTTGTCCTTCAGTATCCGTGATCCTGAACATGCCGAACCGTCAGACTGGGAAATGTTTGGACGTTATCTCAGCTGGACCATAATTCCAATTCTGGCTTTACAGCTATTCATAATAGGTTTGAGATAAAGCAGCTCATTTATACAGATCAAGTGCCAAATCAGGCACTTTTTATTGCGATCAAGCACTAAAAAACCCCAGTATTTACTGAGGTTTCTGCCAAAGTGGTGCCGGATGTCGGACTTGAACCAACGGCCTACGCATTACGAATGCGTTGCTCTGCCAGCTGAGCTAAACCGGCTTATAGAAAATCGTTTAATTCTGCGCTTTTCTACGATTTTTACCATAATATATTAACACACATTTTACAAAAAAGGTCAACGCATTATGCTCTACTTTTGAATGCTCATATACTTTGATCAGTACAGGCTTTGTTCTGCTTTTTATAAATTAACGAAATTATAACAGAAACCCCAAGAAAAACTAAATGCATTGCAATAATACTCACCAGAAGAGAACCCGTAATATTATAAATGAATATTATAATCGGTGCATATGGCACAAAAACAGGTAAATACAAAGCCATTGCCAGGCAAAATATAAATTTAACACTTGCGTTATCAATGAAAAACATCACATATACTGATGCTATGAAAACTGCCAGATTAATCCAAACTGAATACCTGTTATTTTCCCTTGAAAGGCAGAACAGGATTTTAGCAGCCAGAAACAAAGCTGTTACCACGTAGTTATACGGCTTTACAGGAGCCTCTGCAATTATATTGATATTGCTGAAAAGAGCTACTATAAAAGTAACAAAGTAAAGTATGGTGACCATTTCTGACTTTTTACTATTAGTCATATTTTCTTTCTTATGTTTTCCTTACTTATATGATAACCATCATGGATAAAAATATCTATAATAATATATCTTACCTACAGGAAACCAATTTCTGCTATAACTGAAGAAGTACCTATTAGTGACATACTCCCACCACCTTCGCTAATGCTTAGAGGTGGGGGCTTCTCGGTCA
>CAMOMM010000190.1 GCA_946619805.1 uncultured Bacillota bacterium
CAGCCGGACATCTCGAAAGTCCTTTGTAAGATGTTCAAGGACGTGAAAGCTGTCTTATGGTAAGAACAACATAAACTGTCACAGCTGTGAATCACTGAATCACCAAATACTTCATGAATGACTGCGCGGTATTCACTGTATATGTCAGTAGAAATCATCTTTACCCGTTTTCTTTCCTCAACAGGAATATTCATGAAGTAGCTGATCAGATACTGCTTTTTCCTGCTGGGAAGAATATCAACCGCTTCCTGTGACTGGAAGTTCAGGATGGTGAATACATATTTGGAGTTTTCACCACGGTGGAAGAAGGCATAGGCTTCATCCCAGCATTGATACTCAGACAGGGTAAGCCTTGGCATCCTTACGTGTTGATCGAATATTGAAGCAGCGGATGTTGGAGAAATGTGATACCGTTTTGCGACTGAGGAGAAGGTTTCATTTGAGTCTTTCAGATCATCAAGAACATTCTTAACAGTCAAAGCGGATATTTTCATGGAATTGAAACAGAAGGGATTGTGTTCATACCAGGTCTTTTTACAGACCGTGCATAGATAGCGGCGGACGTGGTAGCGGATCAGACATTTCCTGTCGGCGAGTGCACCATGGTTGATCATTTTGATCTGATATCCTTTGATCAGTACATGATCATTACCGCACTCCGGATATGGAGTACGTTCGTCGCACAGAAAAACATCCGCAACCGCACAGTTGCCTGCATTAGAGAAAGAAATGTCCTGGATATCCCCATCTTCCAGATTGAAGAGTCTGAGAATATCCTGTTTTTCAGTATTCAGTGACATCCTGGCCTCCTTTATAAGAAGATCATAGAGACACTGAGCAGATTGCAACATTCAAAGTCGTCTTGACCTCAGAGGCCAGAGGAAAGCATAACGATATGGATGATTGAAATGACCGATATAGGATACAAGCAGTGAAGCCGGATCAAGAGTGAGCAGCCATGAGTGCCATCTGATCCTGGAAGAATCGGATGGCAGACTATAATAGTCCATATTTATATCATCTTCTTCCGAAGCCTTAACTACATTTGTTGTGTAGTGCTTATACGGAATGAGAAAATCAGGCAGTACACGATGGTATCGGCCGGTCGCTTCTGAGTGATAAACAGGAATCCAGATGAAAAAGTACCTGTCAGGTTCACGGACAATTCTTCTGGCGTTACCAGACTGTTTCATTAACGTTCCGGTATCGGGGCAGAGAACAGCTTCACTGCTTGTAACTAAAAATCCTCTTTATGATCAGGATGTTTAACAATATGAAAGTGTGTTATGATGACCACGGTTGTTAACCGGGAGGTCCAAAGTAGTTGGTAGCTAGGTATGGGCCTCTTTTCCTTTCCGATAAACATCATAATACATAAGAAAGGTCGATTTCCTCAGGCCCACTGAAGGAGCCTTCGTCAATCGAGGATTTTCATGCGGTATTGGCTTTCGAAAGCAGGAAATGAAAAAGGGATGACCGTCAAAGTCACCCCAAATTCGTTTATAGCTGTTATTCATCTTGGCGAGGTATCACACCGCGTTACTGTGAAGGCCTGCGACCACCCACGCTAAATTGAGATAGTCCATTCTTCATCGATCAGAGTTCCGTTGGTATTGATTGTAATAATCATCCCCAGCTTCTTTAACCCGAGATACAGTTTTCTGAAATCCGGATAAAGAAGAGGTTCACCGCCTGTCAGCAGCATGAAAAGAGTGCCTGCCTTTTTCATCTGCCCAGCAATTTGCAGCCACTCATCTGCAGTACGCAGACGGCCTTTTGATTCCATAGCCTGCTTTGATAGCCTGACATAGCACATATCACAGTTCATATTGAATAACGGTGATACTTCAATACTGCCGTTGACAGGAATCTTCTTTGAAGCAGACATGTTGATCAGTGCCTGTTCTGATGAACTTGCGCCATCAAGGATATTCATCCTTCCTCTTCCTCTGTCTTTAAAAGCCCAAGCTGCAGACTCTGCATGACATATGCCATGATTCCTTCCAGGATATCTTCATTGCCTTCTGCATCGGATGTATACTCTGCCAAAGCCTTGTCCCTGACATCAGCAGGTGTGCATCCTTCCATGAACATCTTCCACATGAACGCAGATGTTTCATTGAGCGTAAGCATTGTGTTTTCAAAAGGTCCGACCTCTCCGACCGGCACAAGAATACTTTCGCCTCCGATTTCACGGAGAATAAAATCAGGATTGGTTTTAATTCTTGTGTCCCAGTCAATTTCAATAATCTTCTTTTCTTCTTCCATATCTGTTACATCTCCTTAAGTTGTTCCAGTTCATTTTCCAATATAAGAACAGCATTTTCGCTGATTGTGCATTTCAGCAAAAACACAGGCACTTCACTGATCAGTTTCTCTGTCAGATCCATGACATGCAAAGCTTTTTTCTTATCCCATCTGCCGCAGGTAATCTGCGGGAAGACCCTGGAATATGCCTGCATTCCGTTCAGTCTTACAATACTGTCGGTTTTTGCCTGTTCCAGCATCACGATGGCTTTTACAGGATGTTTTTCATTGTGACAGATTTCAGAAGATCCGCATACAGGCCATCCCAGCATATGCCATCTGCCATCATATTTTGCCAGAAGATTTCTGTCACCGTTGATTGTGGTATTTCCTCTGTATTTTTTCCACTGATCCGCCTGTGTGCTTTTGCCGGTTCCGGAAGGGGCAGAGAACAATACTGCCTCATCGCCATAATGAATGGATGAGCTGTGAAGAATCAATGCATTTCTTTCTGCCATCTTTTTCTCCAGAGCAAACAATGAAGTAAAGGTTGTATCATATTTCAGTATTTCTTCAAGGCGTTCTTCAGCAATATATATTTCAGCGTTGTGAGCATCTTTTTCAAGATACTGTGCATAAGGGCTGCTTTCGCCATAGATATTAATCTGTCTTGTCTCAAGACCTTTATTATCCAGAACAGTTATATCGTGAGTATGATGAACCACAGTACCATGTACCTCAGGCAGTTCCTTGGCAATGATGACACTGTACGTATAATCAGTATCAATTTCTCCAGTCTCAAACAAACCAAAATGTGCAGGTATCAGCAAATCAATATCTGATTTCATTTTGAAACTGAAATCACCGATTTTAAAATATCTTTCCATAAAGTATACTCTCGCACGCACTGATCTAAAACATGCCGACAGTTTAAACAGCCGGTGGTTTCTATTTAATCAGCGATTACATTATAATGCAGTTCACCCCAGCTTACCAGCAGATCCCCAATGAGTCAGACCAGGCTGACAGTAAAGCTGGTTTTACACGGGAGTTTGACAGCCTCTGAAAATAACCATATTCAATAACGCGAGTAATCA
>CAMOMM010000191.1 GCA_946619805.1 uncultured Bacillota bacterium
GCTGGAACTTGGTCTGCAGAGCATTCACGATGTGACTTTGCAGGAGATGAACCGCGGACATGACTATGCCAATTTTCTGGAAGCCATCAACAGATTAAAAAACACTGACATCAAAATCAGCGTTCACATTATCAACGGCTGGCCAAATGAGACTGAAGACATGATGATGGAAACAGCCAAAGCCATCGGAAAGCTTCCGGTACAGGCTGTTAAAATACACATGCTGCATGTCCTTAAGGATACCCCATTGGGCTTAATGTATCAGAATCAGCCTTTCCCGCTTTTAAGCAAGCAGGAATATACCGAACTGGTAGCCCGCCAGTTAACATATCTCAATCCGGAAATGGTTATTGAAAGGATCACCGGAGACGGTCTTCCTGATCAGCTGATCGAACCGTTATGGACCGTCAAGAAGATCAGTGTCATAAATGACATCGACAAGGCCATGGTCAGATATGACCTGTGGCAGGGCAAGAATTTTGAAAAATGACAAAGCTGCAGATGCAGCTTTTCTTCAGCAGAAAAAAAGCTGTATCTCTACAGCTAATCAACATTATTGAAGATCCAGTCCGCAAAACCGTCGTCCTGACAGGTTTTTCTGGTGATCTCCTTGGCTAAGGCTTTGGTATCATCTGATCCATTTAACAGACAGATGCCATGACAGCACTCCAGCATTTCATTGTCATTGGTCGTATCCCCAAAGGCTACGACTTCATTCATCGGAATCCCGTACATGTTGCAGTAATTTATCAATCCCTTGGATTTATCAACCAGCGGATGAACAAATTCCGTTACCATGGACTGGGTCCTGACAGCCTTGTATTTGTCATTCGTCAGTTTTCTGGCATATTCCCACAGCCGGTCTCCCTGATCAACCGTGGTACGGTACATGATCTTGGCATGTTCCATCTGCCACAGTTCACTCTCGTCCTGGGCAATGTAAATGTGGAAATCATTTCGTTTGGCTGAAGCCAGTGCCCCAGCATCTTCCTTAGTCATCAGCATTCCATCCTTATACAGGATAAACGGCGTGATTCCCAAAGGTCTCATTTTGATGATGATATCCTTAACTGCTTCTCTGGAAAGCTTGTAACCTTCAACTCTGACGCCTGTTGCTACATCGAGCACTTCCGAACCGTTTAGTCCGATATACATATCAAAGTCAAAGTCAAGGTTCCATCTTTTCGGCAGACGGGTAATATCAAAAAGGTTTCGCCCGCTGGCGATACCGAATTTGATTCCCTTTGAATGCAGATATTCTATCGCTTTTTTATTCCGGTCTGACAATGGCTTTCCGGTTTCCACCAGAGAGCCGTCGAGGTCGGCAACTACTAACTGTACTTTCATTAAAAACTAAAATCCCCTTCTCCCGCATCCTCATTAAAAGTCAGTGCTGGGTCATGAAAACATAACAGTAACAATGCGTGTATAACAGTCGGAGCTTAACAGTCAAACAGGGACTCGAACCCCTTGCCTGCTCTTCGGCAGATCCTCCTGTTGCATATTCATTCTCAATATGCAGAGATCGCACTCGCCCTTTTAACTACTGTCCTTTATTTTACTAGATTAAATCTTCAGTCCAGTTTGTTGACTGAATGGCATTGTCTGTTTCACGCAGCTGTCTGCTCATTCTGTCAATTTCCTTCTGGAAAGACTGAACGTTAATGGTCGGTAATACCTTGATTTCCGTATTTCTGGCTCTTGAGGTATTAAGTGATGCCTGATATACAGCTGTCTTGTAGACAGCGATTTTTCTGGTCAGAACATCTTTCTCAGCAATCAGCTGAGTCAGAGTCTTGCCGTTTGCCTTGACAACGGCATTGGTCAGATTGATGCGGGTGATAAGGTCATCCAGCTCATCAAGCTTGTTATTGAGTTCACTGAAAAGATCTGATGGCTTTTCATTTGGGTTTTCCCCATCCTGTACCAGCATGTTATTGCTGATGCGGCTTTCCAGCTGATCTATCTCTCTGTTGAGGTCAGCTCTTCTCTGTAAGGCTTCTGCTAATTTCATTATCCTACGGCTCCTTCCATGTCTATCTTGAGCAGCTGATTGAGTTCAACTGCATATTCAACCGGCAGCTCCTTGGTAAACGGTTCAAGGAATCCCATGATGATCATCTGGGTTGCCTGCTGCTGATTAAGTCCTCTGGACATCAGATAGAACAGCTCTTCATCTGATATCTTGGAGACTGTGGCTTCGTGTTCCAGAGTACAGTTGTCATTCTGTACCGTGTTGGCCGGTATGGTATCCGTCTTGGAAATACCATCCAGGATCAGAGTGTCACATTCGATCTTGGTTCTGGCACCGTCAGCCTTTGGCCCGATGCGTATCCAGTCACGGAAGTTGGCATAGCCGCCATTGCGGGCAATGGACTTGGAAATGATCGAACTGGAGGTATTCGGAGCCAGATGGATCATCTTGGCACCGGTATCCTGGATCTGATTTCTGCTGGCGACCGCAATGGTAATGGTCATGCCCTTGGCACCTTCTTCAGCCAGAATGCAGGCCGGATACTTCATGGTTATATGCGAACCGATATTGCCGTCTACCCATTCCATTAAGCCGTTTTTCATGACCTTGGAACGCTTGGTCGTCAGGTTAAGAACGTTTGTTGACCAGTTCTGAACCGTGCTGTAGCGGCACTTGGCATCTTCATGCACATAGATTTCAACTACTGCGGCATGCAGTGAGTCTTTCTTGTATATTGGAGCGGTACAGCCTTCCACATAGTGAAGGTTGGCGCCTTTATCGACAATTATCAGGGTTCTTTCGAACTGTCCCATCTGTTCCGAATTGATGCGGAAATAGGACTGTAACGGCTTATCCAGCGTTACTCCCGGAGGCACATAGATAAATGAGCCGCCGGAGAATACGGCACTGTTAAGAGCCGCAAACTTGTTGTCGGTATAAGGAACGATCTTGCCCAGATATTCCTTTACCAGATCAGGATACATCTTGATGGCACTGTCAGTATCCAGGAAGATGACGCCCTTTTCCACAACTTCTTCCAGCATGTTGTGATAGACAGCCTCTGATTCATACTGGGTTGTCACCCCGGCCAGGAATTTCTTTTCACTTTCCGGGATACCCAGTTTGTTAAAGGTATTCTTGATGGTTTCCGGTACGTCTTCCCAGGAAGATGACTTGCGGTCAGCCGGTCTGATGTAATAGATATAGTCATCAAAGTTGAGATCGCTGAGATCAGGGCCCCAATCCTGAACGGCCATCTTTTCAAAAGCCTCAAAGGCTTTCAGACGGTATTCCAGGACCCAGTCAGGTTCTCCCTTGATGCGGGAAATGGTTTCCACGACTTCACGGCTGATGCCTCTGCCTGTATTG
>CAMOMM010000192.1 GCA_946619805.1 uncultured Bacillota bacterium
GTATCTTGATGACGGTATCTGCTTCTACGCTCATGACACTTATGGACTGGCAGACTACATTCCAAAGATGGGACTTAAGAAGGAAGCTGTCAGCTATGGTTTTGAGCAGGGAAGCAGTGTTGTCATCAACCCGGGTGTCTTTACCGATAAGGGCATGTCATTCTCACTGTCTCAATATCCTGATGAGACATACTCCGTACCGCTGCTGGGAATGCATCAGCTGCTGAACTCTGCCGCTGCCGTATTAGTGGGAAAGCAGCTGGGATTAAGCAGTAAACAGATAAGGGAAGGCCTTTTATCTGTCAAACTGACCCCGCATCGTGCCCAGATAGTTCCAGTCAATGGAAATATCATCATTGATGACACTTATAACAGTAATCCGGGCAGTTTAAAGGCGTCCTTAGAGATGCTCCAAGGCTTGGAAACAGGCAGCAAAAAGGCAGTTTGCCTTGGTGACATGCTGGAACTTGGGGAAAATGAAGCCATGTTCCATGCTTCAATTGCCGACAGCATTGACTTTGGAAGCTTTGACCATGTACTGCTGTATGGCCCGCTTATGAAGAATTTACATGAAAACATTATTTCTCAGCACAAGAACTCTGAATGGTTTGAAAACAGAGAAGAACTGCTGGAGAGATTGAAAAAGATCCTTGATGAGGATACCGTTGTGCTGTTTAAGGCTTCAAACGGTTTACGCTTCATGGATCTGATAAAACAACTGGAGGAATATTATGAACACTAGAATCGCAGTATTATTCGGCGGGCAGAGCCATGAACATCCCGTCAGCTGCATGTCTGTGACATCAGTACTTAATAACCTTGATGAAAAATACGACGTATACATGGTCGGCATCACTATGGATGGCATCTGGTATCATTATTACGACAGTGTTGATCTGATTGAAAATGACAGATGGCTGGAAAGCGATAAGAAGGAAGAAGTAGTTCTTTCACCGTCACCTGTTCATCATGGATTCATCAATCTTAAAACCGGTCATAATGATAAGGTTGACATCATCTTCCCGATGCTTCATGGACGCAATGGGGAAGACGGCAGCGTCCAGGGGTTATGTCAGCTCGCAGGGATCCCATGTGTTTCCTGTGATATGACGGCCAGCGCAATTGCCATGGATAAGGAATTTACCCATATAATCGCTGAAAGCTATGGCGTACCGATGGCCAAATACCGTGTGGCACGCAGAAGCAGCAAACTGCTGTATCCTGAACTGTACGCTGAAATAGTCAGAGACCTTGGATTGCCTTGTTATGTCAAACCAAGCAAGGAAGGCTCAAGCTTCGGCGCTCATAAGGTCAATAACTATGAAGATTTCGTCAGATACACTGATGATGCCTTCAGTTACGATGAAAAGATCCTGTTTGAGGAATTCATTTCCGGAACGGAAGTAGGATGCGGTGTCATGGGGGACGGTGAATGCGGACTGGTATATGAAGTAGTCGTCGGCACTGAAATGTACGGTTATGCGGAAAAGTATGATGGTTACAAGACCAATATCTACGTTCCGGCTCTTAGCCTGAGTCAGGAGCAGATGGATGAAGTAACCAGACTGGCCAAAATCGTCTATAAGGCCTTAGGCTGTACGGTTTTAGGTAGGGCTGATTTCTTTGCCTCTGACCATATCGTATTCAATGAAATAAACCTGATTCCTGGTTTTACTTCTCACAGCCTGTTCCCGGCAACATTCAAGGCCAAGGGAATGGATTATAAGACAATGCTTAACAATCTGATTGAGCTGACTCTTAAGGATGCCCGGAACTGATGGAACCATACAGATGCTGGGTTGAAATATCCCGCAGTGCAGCCATTGCCAATATCGAAGCCATCAGAAATTATCTGGGTGAAGGTATCGGTATGCTGGCTGTTGTCAAGGCTAACTGCTATGGGCATGATGCCACACTGCTTCCCAAGGTAATGGAAGAAGCAGGAATCAATGACTTTGGTGTTGCCTGCGCTGACGAGGGTGTCGTTTTAAGACAGTCCGGTATAAAGGGCAGCATTCTGGTACTGGAATACATTGACCGGGAAGACTGGAAAAGAGCATATGACAATGATCTGATCTTCTCAATATCTTCGGTTGATCACGCCATCAGACTGAATAAGTGGGCCTGTGAGAACAACCTGAAGGTAAAGGCAGAAGTCAAGGTCGATACCGGAATGAGAAGGATCGGGGTCAATGCTGAATGCACAGACCGGGATATTGCCGCAATATATGGCTGCAGCAATCTGCTTATCAACGGTACATTCTCCCATTTCTGCTGTGCTGATTCCTTTGCGGATAACGACAGGGAATTTACAATGGTACAGAATGAGAGATTTGCCGGATTTATCAAGCGTGTCAGAGATCTGGGATATAACACCGGACGCTGTCATCTGTCAGCTTCCTCCGGATTCCTGAATTATCCGGAAATCAGATATGACTTTGTCAGACCGGGCTTTGCCCTTTATGGCTATTACGTCGGAGACGTTGAACACCGCTTTGAAATCAAGCCGGTATTAAGCCTGAAGGCCAAGGTTGAATATGTCAAGGACGTTGAAGCCGGTGAAGGGATCTCCTATGGACGACTGTATTACACAGACAGAAAGAGAAGAGTGGCTACCGTTGCTGCCGGATACGCTGACGGTTACCGCAGATCTCTTACCGGTAAATCCTATGTTTTGGTCCACGGACAGAAAGCACCGGTAATAGGAAGGATCTGCATGGATCAGATGATGATCGATGTCAGTGACATTGATGATGTCAAGGTTGAAGACATTGTTACCCTGATCGGCAGGGATGGCAATGAAGAAATAACTGTTGAACAGGTCAGCCAGTGGGCCAATACCATTGGCAGCGATTATGTTACGACAATTCCAGAGGCGCGCATCAAGCGTTATCTGGTTGACTAGGTGGTGAATATATGAAAGAAAAGAACTTAGGCGAACTTACAAATGCCGGCATCAACAGATATGTTGACCGTCACGGAAGAACTCTGTTGGTAAACCGCAAAAAGAAAATGGCTTACATCATTGACAAGAATGCCCAGAAGAAGGAAGTCATCTTCTCCAACCGTTATATTCTGGCTATAGTTGTGGGAATTCTGGTTGGCACCAAAAATGTCTACCTGGGAGTAGGTCTTGGTGTTGTCATAGCTGTAGTACTGGAAGTAGCATACCACATGTATTATCTCAAGAGCTTAAATACCATTGAGCTTGATGAACTGCCGGAAAAGTTTTCCTTTGTAAACAATGCCATGAAGCAGACCCCGGGACGCAATCTCTCCGTTGGTGTCATCGGTCTGGCCATTCCGGTTTTACTGGTGATAAATGCCATACAG
>CAMOMM010000193.1 GCA_946619805.1 uncultured Bacillota bacterium
AGGCAGGCAGAGAAGTAACATTCGGCGAATTCGGCTTAGTTGCTGAAGAAGGCGCATATATTACTAACAATCAGATCGAGGCCGCCCGTGTTGCCATGACTCGTAACATGAAGCGTGGTGGTAAGGTCTGGATCAAGATATTCCCACATATGGCTAAGACAAAGAAGCCATTGGAAGTCCGTATGGGTAGTGGTAAGGGTGCCCCGGATACCTGGGTAGCAGTAGTTCAGGCAGGACGTGTATTATTCGAAGTTGCCGAAGTTCCTGAAGCAGTTGCCAGAGAATCATTAAGACTGGCTGCTCAGAAGCTTCCAATCAAGACACGTTTCGTCAAAAAGGGAGAGGAGGATAAGTAATCATGGAAAAGATGAAGGAAATCCGTGAACAGAGCGATCTGGATTTAAATAAGCAGATTGACAGTCTTAAAGAAGAATTATTTAACCTCAGATTCCAGCAGGCTACAGGCGTTCTGGAGAATCCAGCCAGAATCAAGGAAATTCGTAAGACAATCGCTCGCATTAAGACCGTTCTGACAGAACGCGAAAGCGGCAGAGAATAACAGGAGGGACCAAGTATGGAAAGAACACATCGTAAAGTTTATCAGGGTGTAGTAGTATCTGATAAGATGGACAAGACCATCGTAGTTGAGGTCTCTACCAGTAGAAGACATGGCATGTATGGCAAGCGTGTAAAGTATTCAAAGAAGTTCGTTGCTCATGATGAGAACAATGAAGCCAAGATGGGTGATACAGTTGCCATCATGGAAACAAGACCTTTATCAGCAACCAAGCGTTTCCGCTTATTAAAGGTTGTTGAAAAGGCAGTAGTGTTATAGGAGGTTGACAACTTATGATTCAGAATGAAACAAGGTTAAAAGTCGCTGATAACACTGGCGCTAAGGAACTGTTAGTTATCCGCTGCTTAGGCGGAAGCCGCAGAAGAAGCGCATCAGTCGGTGACGTTGTTGTAGCTACAGTAAAGTCTGCTACTCCTAACGGAACTGTTAAGAAGAGTGATGTTGTAAAGTGCGTTATCGTAAGAACATCATATCCAGTAAGAAGAGAAAACGGAACATACATCAGATTTGATGACAACGCTGCAGTTATCATCAAGGATGACAAGTCTCCGGTAGGAACACGTATTTTCGGACCAGTTGCCAGAGAAGTAAGAGAAAAGGAATATACCAAGATCGCTTCTTTAGCTTCTGAAGTATTATAGGAGGAAGTCACATGAAGATCAGAAAAGGTGATAGAGTTATGGTTATTGCCGGCAAGGATAAGGGTGTGACCGGTGAAGTCCTGGCTACTTTTGAAGCAAAGAACCAGGTAGTTGTTGAAGGCGTTAATATCCGTAAGAAGGCATTAAGACCTACACAGCTCAATCCTGATGGCGGTATCCAGTCACAGGAAGCCCCAATCGATGCTTCTAACGTCATGTTATATGATGCTAAGGCAAAGAAGGTTGGCCGCGTCGGTTATGTAGTTAACGGCGACAAGAAAGTAAGAATCAACAAGAAGACCGGCAAGGAAATCAAGGCCGACAAGAAAAAGAAATAGGAGGAGCTAAATGAACCGTTTAAATCAGAAGTACAACGAAGTAATCGTTAAGAAGATGATGGAACGCTATAATTACTCTTCCGTCATGGAATGCCCTAAGTTAGTCAAGATCGTTGTCAACATGGGCGTAGGCGATGCAATCGGTAATCCGAAGGCATTGGAAGAAGCTGTTGCTGAGTTAACCCAGATCACAGGTCAGAAGCCTGTCATCACCAAGGCCAAGAAGTCAATCGCTAACTTCAAGTTACGTGAAGGCATGCAGATCGGCTGTAAGGTTACTCTCAGAGGCGAAAGAATGTACGACTTCTTTGATAAGCTGGTATCAATCAGCTTACCAAGAGTAAGAGACTTCAGAGGCGTTTCAAGAACTGCATTTGATGGCAGAGGAAACTATACCTTAGGTGTCAAGGAACAGCTCATTTTCCCTGAAATCAATTATGATAAGGTCGCAATCGTCAGAGGCATGGACGTAGTTATCGTTACCACTGCCAAGACAAATGAAGAAGCATACACTCTGTTAGAAGAACTGGGTATGCCATTCACAAAGTAGGAGGTTGAACAATGGCAAAGAAAGCAATGATCAATAAGGCCAACAAGCCTGCCAAGTATTCAGTAAGAGAATACACTCGTTGTGAGCGCTGCGGAAGACCTCACTCAGTATTAAGAAAATACAAATTATGCCGTATCTGCTTCCGTGAATTAGCCTATGCAGGTCAGATTCCGGGCGTCAGAAAGGCCAGCTGGTAAGAAGGAGGAACAACAACATGATGGTTACAGATCCAATCGCTGATATGCTTACACGTATCCGCAATGCCGTAGGGGCAAAGCACGAAACAGTTAGCGTTCCTTCCAACAAGGAAAAACTTGAAATCGCCAGAATCCTGAAGGAAGAAGGCTATATTGAAGACTTCGTCATCGAAGGCGAACAGTTCAAGAACATTGTTATAACATTAAAGTATGGCAAAAACGATGAAAAGGTCATCACCGGCTTAAAGCGTATCTCTAAACCTGGTTTAAGAGTTTATGCTCAGGCTGATAAGCTGCCAAGAGTACTCAACGGCTTAGGCATCGCCATTCTGTCAACCTCAAAGGGTGTCATGACAGACAAGGAAGCCAAGGCAAAGCACGTTGGCGGTGAAGTTCTTGCCTATGTATGGTAATAAGTAGAAAGAGGTAAGAAAATGTCACGTATCGGTAATAAAACGATTACCATTCCTGCTGGAGTTGAAGTTACAATTGCAGAAGGTAATGAGGTGACTGTTAAGGGTCCTAAGGGAACTTTAACTCGTCAGTTCGATTCAAGAATGACAATCGAACAGAACGGCAGTGAAATCACTGTCAGACGTCCAAATGATGAAAAGCATGTCAAGCAGTTACACGGCACGACAAGAGCTTTGATCCACAACATGGTTGTCGGTGTATCAGATGGATTCAAAAAAGAACTGCAGATCTCTGGTGTCGGTTACAGAGCTGAAGCTAAGAACAATGTATTAACACTGAACATGGGCTTCTCTCATCCTGTCATCATCAACGTTGAAGAAGGCCTGAAGGTTGAAACACCTAAGCAGGATCAGATCGTTGTATCAGGAATCGACAAGCAGAGAGTCGGCGAATTAGCCGCAAATATCAGAGCAGTCAGAAAACCTGAACCATACAAGGGCAAGGGTATTGCTTACAAGGATGAGCACATCCGTCGTAAGGAAGGCAAGAAAGCTGCTTAGAATAGGAAAGGAGATAAGATATGTTAAAAACAAGATCTAGAAATGTTGA
>CAMOMM010000194.1 GCA_946619805.1 uncultured Bacillota bacterium
GTGGCCTTTGTTCTGAAAAGCATCATACCGATGCCGACCACACCCCGGCCGACGATCTGCCAGATCGGTCTTTTGTTGATCCTCTCCCTTGGAGTGCCGCTTACGGCGATGTCGTTGATATCTATGTATTCAGTATTCATTCTGCTTACCTCACAGTTCCTTATATTAGTATAACCGAAAACTGCATGCAGTGCATTCATTTAAACCTGCAACAGAATATCATGTTATAATATTGCTGAATTCAACAGGAGTAGAAGTTAAATGAAAAAAACACTGCTGATCATTAACAGCATGGCCGGAAACGGACGCATTGCCGATCGCACCTATGATTTCATCAGCAATCTGTCTTCCAGTGACACCATGGTCACTGTTTTTCCCATTGAAGCCGACAGTGATCTGAGCCTCAGTGCTTTTCTGGCCGCAGACAGATTTGATACGGTGATCGGAGTCGGCGGTGACGGGACTTTCAACCGCACGATAAATGAAGTAATGAAACTTGATTACTCTCCGGTTGTCGGATACATCCCATCCGGGACAACCAATGACTTCTCCCGCAATCTTGGACTGGTAAGTGACATTGATGAAGCCTGCAGAATAATCAGGGAGCGCAACACAGTCTGTTACGATCTGGGGATCTTCAATGACAGCTATTTTGCCTATGTTGCTTCCTTTGGTGCTGTTTCTTCGGTAAGTTACAGTACGGATCAGGCTTCCAAGAACTTCCTGGGCTTTTCTGCCTACATTCTCAACGGTCTGACCATGCTGCCGGAAATACTGTCAGCCAAATGTCATCTGAAATTAGAACTTGACGATGAAGTCATTGAGGGAGATTATCTGTTCGGAGCTATCGCCAATTCTCTGTCGGTTGCCGGTTTCAAGATCAACACCCTTTCCACCAAGGATCTCATTGACGGGGAATTTGAACTGTTCCTGGTCAGACGGCCTGAACATTTCCAGGATATACCGGCCATAGCAGTCTCGATACTGAACAACGATTTCTCCAACCCGTACATCTACTACCGTCATATTACAAAGGCCAGAATCACCACCGATTCCAATACCCAATGGACACTGGATGGAGAATACGGGGGCAATCCTGAAGAAATCGAATTCAGAGCCGTCCACCACGCCATTAACATCATAACCAACAGAAGCATGTAAAACTTACATGCTTCTCTTTTTATAGTCAATCTTAGCTTTGGCCGCCTGTGACTGCTGTTTCATGCGGGGAATGCTGTAAATGCGGCCTCCCTTGCGGAAATTGGCTCCGGTCTGATGAAAATTAAACGTCACATTATTATCGATACACTGCCTGCGGGTATTAAGGATCCAGTCATAATCACAGATTCGGGCATTGTCACCCGATTCCCCACCGCAGGTAACTGATTCGATCTGGCCGTCCTTCAGATATCTGTCTATATCTATGCTTTCAAGCATCGGCTCATGATTGACCTTCTTATGTCTGATCGGCAGTGCCAGTAATATCGGCATTCTTTCATCTGTAGTTGCCTGGTTTTCCATGGTGGCTATTATGGTCACGTTCTCCCAGCCATCACCCCAGTCCTCAGGAATGCACTGGGCAAATCTTTCGATCCTCTTTGTTATTATGGAAAAATCAATGTCCTGACGGTATCTGATCATCTCCCAGATATCCTTTCTCCACCGGTCAGCTTCCTCAATGAAGAAATCAGAAGTCATGCAGCAGTAGACATGGGTACCGGGTTTAAGGTAAAAGGAACCGTCACGGTGCCTTCTTATTGCCAGATTAAAGTCATTTGTCTTTGTGACAATACTGCTGTCCTTATCATACATGGCGTCACGGCGGTAAACATAGCAGTTAAGACATCCCGCTGATTTCTTATGACATCCATGCCAGGGATTCCATACCGGCATATCCCGGATCACCTCCTGATCACTGCGTTATTGCATACTTATGATTTATGGCCGCCTACCTGACGGTTGCGTTCTCTTCCGGTCGCGCCTTCCTGCAGGCTGGTGCCTTTTATAACGGCATTCTTGCCGAATTTCTCTCTGATCTTTATAATGGCCTGCCGGGCCTTTTTATCCTTCTCCATCAGCCTTCTGGCTTCCCGTTCCTGTTTTTCAGTTTCCCGGGCATCCGCAAACAGGTCAAGCTGTTTCCAGGTGTCCTTAACCTTTTCTTCCGGATATATCCTGTTGGCACATACCGTGATCCTGCGTACCGAGAGGCTTTTATCCGCGATCCCATGGAACAGTTCCATCATTGCCTCTGTCATTATCACAGAGGAACTGGTAAACACGTCCAGATTGATGGAGCCGCCGGCCCCGCGAGGCACCGCTCTGCCATAATAGTCGATCGCAACTTCACCGTCATAGTCATCGGAAATATTGCTGGAATCATAATTGATCATCAAGCCCAGCTGATCGGTAACCACACCCTTGGCAACCATTGACAGTGCCATGGCATCCGTCATTTCCCTGACAATGATCTCAGCCTTGTCATATGGATAAGGTTCCCGTAATACCTGTCCGTTGGACAGTGAGTTATTATGGGGTACATAGCTTTTTATTTCACTTATCGTACATGGCTCATATCCCCAGGCATGGTCAATCAGCAGTTCGGCATTGATGCCGAATTCCCTGAACAGTACCGGTGAATTCTCAATGGAGAAACGGGCAATATCGCCCATTGTATGAAGCCCATAGCGGTCCAGTCTTTTGAAAATCCCATTGCCGATGCGCCAGAAGTCTCTGAGGGGCTGATGATCCCACAGCTTTTCACGGTAGCTGTATTCATCAAGTTCGGCAATGCGGACACCATCGGCATCGGCCGGTACATGCTTGGCAACGATATCCATGGCAACCTTGGCCAGATACATGTTGGTCCCGATGCCTGCCGTTGCGGTTATTCCGGTCTCCGCCAGTACATTTCTTATGATCGTCATGGCCATGTTATGCGCTGAGCCGTCAAAACGGTGCAGATAATCCGTGATATCCATGAAGACCTCATCAACCGAATAAACATGAATGTCATTCTGGGAGACATAACGCTGATAGATATTGTAGATACGGTCACTGTAGTCCATGTAGAACTGCATGCGCGGCTCAGCAACGATGAATCCTATTTCCAGATTCGGATTGCCCTGCAAGGCAATGAAATCGCTCGAGGTGCCGGTAAACTGCTTTCGGTAGGCCTTCTTCCTTCTCTCCCTGTTTATTTCCCTGACCTGGCTGTATACTTCAAAAAGGCGCGGTCTGCCCGGCAGACCGTACATCTTCAGTGACGGTGAAACCGCCAGACAGATCGTCTTCTGAGTACGGCTTTCATCAGCTACTACCAGAT
>CAMOMM010000195.1 GCA_946619805.1 uncultured Bacillota bacterium
ATAAGATCGATCCAAAGGATCATAACTGGGGACCGTTTGACTTCAACCTCTATGATCTCAGTGATGAGGAAAAGAGCCACCTTGAACATCTTCCTAAATCACTTGATGAAGCCATTGAAGCTCTGCAGCAGGATCATGATTTCCTGACTGCCGGCAATGTCTTCCCTGAAGCACTGTTAAAAGCCTGGATCGCAGCCCTCAGGAAGGATGCACGGCATGTAAACAACATTCCGAATCCAGCTGAATTTGATCTATATTACGACCTGTAAAAAACTGAGTGTGACGCTCAGTTTTTCTTATGGTCTGATCACTATGTTATTCACCGGTTCAAAATCAATTTCCCCGTGTTTCATGATGTATTCCGCCAGAATGTCAACCACACTGTCAGGAATATCTCTGACAGTAGCCGCATTGGCAATCATATCGAAATCCCCTCCGCCTGAAGCACGGTAATTGTTTATGACCAGGGTAAAGACGTCGTCATCTTCAACCGGCTTGCTGTTTCTTCGCAATGATACCACCCTGCAGCCGGACGGTTTTCTGATGTCTGCTTCATATTCAACCCCATCAATCATATCGTAGTTATGATACTGAATATTTGGAAAATCGCAGAGAGGGTTAATGATGACCCTGCCATCCTTCATGCTCCAGAAATCCATGCACTTTTCCAGATATTCTCTTAATATCCTGCCATTGATCTTTTTTACTGACAGAGTATTCGGAAACATGTAGGTACTGATCAGATCCCTCATGGTAATATCACCCTTAAACCCCGGAGCCTTAAAGAAGATGGCACTTCCTGACAGATCCGCTCCCGTCAGCTCCAGCTGTACTCTGTTAATAAAGGTAGCCAGCTGTGACTTATGATAGCGGCATTCAAAATCATCAGTTATTCTCATATCCATGGCGGTGTGTCCAAGCGGGGTATCCAGCCACTTCTGTGTTCTGTCTTCTTCAGGCTGTACCATTTCCAGGATCTTTTCATCAGCCTGCATGTCAGCCGGCAGCAGTCTTGGCGTAATGATTCCTGTTTCCGTATCTATTTCAATACATGACAGGTTATCTCCCTCAATGCCTGCTTCCGTAAAGGCCACTCCATTGAGCGTACCGCAGTAATAACGGTGCTGATGACCGCAGATAAGTACATCGAGTCCTTCGATTTCCTGAATCATGCGGTATCCCTGATTCTCTCCGGTATCCTTTTCTCCCGGTATTCCCGTCACCGGGTCCTTTTCCAGTCCGCCATGATAGAGGCAGACGATATAGTCAGGAGCCTCTTTTTCCCTGATCAGCTTAACGGTATCTCTGGCAGCCGTAAAGGCATCAATGAATTCCATGTCAGCGATGTTTTCTTCCTTTTCCCAGGTTGGTACAAGATGGGTTATTATTCCAAAAAAAGCCACCTTCTTACCGGCAATCATCCTGATGTCATATACCTTGCCCAGCGGTTCGCCTTTATACAGCACATTGGAGGTCAGACAGACGGCACCGCAGTCATCAATGTATCTCTTTAATTCAGCATAGCCATAGTTGAAATCATGGTTTCCCAGATTAATGTAGTCATAGCCTATTTCACGGACACATCCGATCATCGGACATTCCCCGTCACTTTCGTAAAGATAATGATAAAAAGTCAGAGGAGAACCCTCAATAGTATCACCGTTGTCCAGAACAACGGTGTTTTCATCTCTCAGTTTTCTTACCATGGTGCTTATTCTGGCAAGACCGATGTTTCTTTCCCGGCCATTGGCATATCCATAAGGGAATACGGCACCATGGAGGTCAGTAGTTGATAAAATTCTTATTACACTCATATGCTCACACCTTACCTGTTTATATTATACCTTTTCAGAATCAAACTAAAAAGGAGACCGGTTCACATTTTCCGGTCATCCAGTTATCTCTTATTTATGATTTCATTTTGGCTGATCATTTCTTCCAGAATATCAGCACAGCCGATCAGAACATTCTGGCATTTTATTCCCTGAACGTAGTAATTACGTTTCAGATACTTGCAATGCAGACCGCCGTATTTCTCTTCCACTCGGTTGAGAAATTCAATGGTCATCCTCCTCATGACTTCCGAGTCATGAGCATGTCCGTTAACCGAATACAGGATCCCCAGAACATTCAGACTGCTGGAGATGCCTCCGCACATTTCATCGTGCCAGGCCCCGCCTGAGAAAGGTCCCACAGCATAGAACATCTCTTCCGGCAGATCCAGCTGATAGTAATCATTCGCTGCCCTTATCATTGATTCGGCACAGCTGTAATTACGGTTGTTTGCCGGATTGTAGTATTTTACAACTTCATCTCTAAGCATCTTCGACAACGATCCCTTCTTCTCTTCGGAATACTCTGTGCGGGAACGGATGAGCTTCTACTCTCCGGTAATCATGACCGGCATTGCTGTTCCAGCAGCAGATTATTCTTAAATCGGTATTACCGGTATTAATTAATCTGTGAGCCAGATGGCCGTCAATGTGATGCAGAGAATTACGGCAGACCTTTTCACACCAGTCATTGCCGTTTTCATCCATGAACATTAACAGTCCTTCGCCTTCAGCACACCAGTAGTATTCTTCACAGTCAGTAACAACATGGAAATGTCCTCTGGTCATGCAGCATTCATCATTGACCTTGACAGGATGCAGTAAACTGATTGCCCAGTTAAGATATCCCGGTTCCTTCTTATCGGCATTTACCGTCATGACTTCATACATTACGGTATCAGGATCCAGACTGGCATCTACTGACTTGTAGAATCCCATGGCATCCCTGTATAGCTTGCAGCTTCTTTCAACTTTCTTGCCCTGTAAATCACCGTTAAAGTAATGAATAAGTTCCGGGTTGATGATTTTCATGACTAATACCTCACATTCCTTATATATTTTATTATAGTTTTATATCATTAAGTAATAAGAAATTTCATTTATTTGCCAAAAGTAAAGGATCACCACATACTGGTGATCCTTTTGTCATAATCAAATGGTTATTATCCCTTGATACCGCCGCGTGACATGCCGGAGATGATGTACTTTCTGGCGAACAGGAAGATGATGATCATCGGCAATACGACGATTGTGGCAGCAGCCATCATTCTTTCGTTTCTCTGGCCACCTTCGGTCATGAATGCATAAAGTCCAAATGGCAATGTTCTTACATCCTTGGAGTTAGTTGCGATCATTGGCCACAGGAATGAGTTCCAGGTAGCGATTGAGTTCAGCAGAATGATTGTTGCCAGTGAAGACTTGGCCATTGGTACCATTACTCTCCACAGATACTTCCAGTCTGAGCATCCGTCAACCTTGGCAGCCTGATA
>CAMOMM010000196.1 GCA_946619805.1 uncultured Bacillota bacterium
TGAAACCATCAGAAGCTTCATCGAGAACTTTGCCGGTGTTGAACACCGCATTGAATTTACCGACGAGATCAACGGGGTAAGATACTACAATGACTCCAAGGGAACAAATGTTGATTCCACCATCATGGCACTTAAGGCTTTCAACTGTCCGGTTCATCTGCTGGCCGGGGGCTATGACAAGAAAACAGGCTATGACGGTCTTAAGGATTACATGGGCAATGTTGTTCAGATCTATGCCTATGGCGATACCAGATACCAGTTGCTGGATCTGGGGGTGAAGGCGGTTCTCTACGATAACCTTCATGATGCGCTTCTGGCAGCGGCCGCAAAGGCAAAGCCGGGTGAGGTGGTATTGCTGTCACCGGCCTCAGCTTCCTGGGATCAGTATCCGGATTTTGAGGTAAGAGGAAGAGAGTTCAAACAGATCGTTCATAACGAACTCAGATAGAACATTTACATAGGTCAGGAAGAGATTCCGGGCCTTTTTTTTAAAATCATTTCGTTTACACAAAAAAGTTATTAGAGTATAATAATCGGGTGCAGGTGATATTATGAGTAAAAATGCGACCGCTGAACAGGTCAGATTCCTGATCGAAACCAAGGTCAGGAAGCTGCAGAGGGAACAGTTTTCCTCTGTTACCTACCAACAGGTAGAAGAGACATTGATGAATGTTAAGTGGCAGGGAGAAATACCTGCTCATTTAAATAAAGTGGCTGCCGATATAGCCGCCCTGAGCATTCAGGAAGTAGTTGACTATATCACCAGAGATGAAGCACGGGCGAATTTGAACTTTGACAGTTTTGTAGAGGGTGAATGATTATGAGAAAGAATGGTCAGAGATTAACTTATTTTGTGATAGGCATAGTCCTGGCGCTGTTTATCAGCGTATTCTATGGACCAAAAGCCAAAGCACAGCAGAATGTGGGACTGGATTTTGCCAGTGGATACCAGCTGGTATACAGGGTTGATTCCAGCGATGAAGCAGTTGTCAGACAGGCAGCTGAGGTACTGGAAAAGAGAATACTGTCTTACGGTGCCAAGGACTGCGAATATACAGTCAGCGGTTCCGACATCACATTACGGTTTACCGGTATTGAAGATGTTGAAGCCATGAGAAAGAACATCACCAAAAAGGGTGAACTTACCATGAGAAACAGCGACGATGACCTGATCATGGATGCATCAGTTCTCAATCCTGCCGCTCCGATTGCCTTAAGCACATCCGGAGATGACGAGGTCATCGTCCTGAACGTACAGGATACTGATACTTTCTATCAGAAGACCGCCAGCCAGGCTGCGGCAACCAATAAGTACATGGTCATCTGGGTCGACTTTGAAGAGGGAACTCAGAAATACAGTGATGAAAGCAGCAAGAACAATCCGGCTTACCTGGCAGCAGCCACGGTAACTTCCGGCATTGAAGGATCATGCTACATCAATACTCATCACAGTCATGAAGAAGCATTCCAGCAGGTCGTTCTGGCTTTCTCCGGTGCCTTACCGGCAGCAGTCAGCGAGACTTCATTCAATGAAATAAGCGCCAGATTCGGCAGCTTTGAAACTATCTGGAAGGGTATCATCATCGGTTCACTGGCTGCAGCAGGCGGATTGGTGTATCTGTTCGGTGCTGCCGGATGTACAACAATGCTGATGATGCTGCTCAATGCCATTGCCTACTTTGCCTTTACTGCTCTGTTAGGCGGCAGATTTGACAGCTATCAGCTGGCAGCCTATGCCTTATCGGCATTTGGCGGCATCCTGATGATGTATCCGGTATTAAAGGAATTCAAGCTCAATCTGTTACGCGGACGTAACATGCAGGCAGCTCTGGATAATGCTCTGGCAGTCAACGGCAGAACCGTCTGGGAAGGGGCAGTTGTACAGATCACCTTAGGCGGTCTGGGCATGCTGATCTTCAGAAGCGATCTGTCACAGGCAGCCGGCAGTGTGCTGATCGGGGGCATCTGCAATCTGTTACTGTTCGTATTATGGAACAGGATCATGTTAAAGGATATGGTCGCTTCCGGTTACTGCAGCAATCTCAAGCTGTTCCGTGTTGATCCGGCCAAGCTGCCAGATGTTGAAAAGGGTGAAGCCTATGTTGAAAAGGCCGCAAGCGTAAATGTCGACTTTGCCTCACTGTTAAAGGGCAAGCTGCCATACATCATCTTTGCAATATCACTGGCTGCTGTATTACTGATAGCAGGCAGTGCTGAAAAGACAGCCTTATGGAAGGCGCTGATCATTGCCGCCATCGTGATCGTCATGATCGAAGCATATGTATTATTTGCCTACAAGGACCGCTATGCTCTGATGCCGTTATTCCTGTGCTTTGATGCCATGATCGGTGTCATCGCTGCAGTTACCGGTTCAGGCAAGTTCGCCGGCATGGTATTATGTGCCGTTGCCTTATCCGCAATCGGTCTGTTCACATTGATCGGCACTTACCGCAGTGAATTCAAGAGCATTGCCAGAGAAAAGCTCAACGAGGAAAAGATCGGCAAGTTTGTCAACACGCTGTTAGGCAGGTTCACTGAGAACTATTGCTACGCAGCAGTGATGTTACTGGTTCTGGTTCTGGTACTGGCAGTTACCGCCAAGAACCTGCAGATCTTCACAGCCTGCATCTTGGTACGGGCTGGCGCCTTCGTCAGTGCCACCTTACTGGCCTCAAAGGGCTGGATGGAACAGATCATCAAGTTCATCGACAGAAGACCTAAGAAGTCCAATAGGAAGAAGGGCAGCAAGGAACGTTCCGAAACCGTCATCTTCGGACTTAACGAAGTAAAGTAAAACAATAGAAAGAGGAAGCCATGAAATACAGGGTAATGAATACCGGCGATTACAGAGAGATCATGAATCAGTATCACACTGGTTCACTTCTCGCCAAGGTTGTCAGCTCATTCAATTACAGCCCGTCTGAACTGGCTTCCTTTTTTAATGAAAAACAGTATGGGACCTATTATCATGAATCCCTGCAGTCCATTAATGAGATCCTGCTGAAGGCCAGGGAAAACCATCAGAAAGTCTTCATCTATGGGGATTATGACTGTGACGGTATCTGCGCAACAGCGATAATGGTCAAGCTGCTGAATAAACTGGGCATTGAGAATGGCTATTACATTCCCAACCGTGCCAGGGAAAACTACGGGCTTAACTGCGAAAGAGTCCAGCAGGCCCATGACCGCGGGTATGACATCGTCATGACGGTTGACAACGGGGTCAGTGCCCATGAAGCCTTACGGCTGGCTAAACAGCTGGGAATGGTCAGGATCGTAACCGATCACCATGTCATTACCGCTGCCCCTGA
>CAMOMM010000197.1 GCA_946619805.1 uncultured Bacillota bacterium
AACCGCTAACCCGGCCTGTCATGGATCACAACATGGCCAAAAGAAAAAGGCCGGCGATACGGCACCGGCTCTCTGATATACTTAAGTATATACTTAAGTCTATCTGCGATATTTTGATGTCTTGGCTGCTGGCTTGATGTCTTCTTCAGGCTTGTTAGTAGGTAAGAAGCTGACGCGCTCAACCACGACCTTGTAGGTGTAATGCTTACCGCCGTCAATGTCAGTATAGTTGTCATTGGTGAGACGGCCTTCGATCTCAACAGGTGAGCCCTTCTTGAACCACTTGGCCAGAAACTCAGCCTGGCCATTGAAGGCTGTGCAGTTTACGAAAACAACGTCATCTTTGCTCTGTCCCTGGACTGCTACACCGAAACCGGTGAGGATCCCTGCATTATCACCCTTGCCATATTCATTTACAGTAATGTCCTGTGTTAATCTGCCTGTTAATAAAACTTTATTCATTTTGTACCTCTTTTCTATCGTTTTATTGCTTACCTGCCGTATCAGGTTAAGTCCTTTTTCAGTTTGTAATATCCTAAGATGTTACGGTCACTGTACTTAATCTCAATGCAGCCCTTGAGTATGTCTAAGTACTCAGCGGTCAGACCCAGAGTATAAGTACTGTCTCTGATGACTACATTGTCGCGGATCCTGAGCGGTTTTCCTTCTCTTTCAATGGTCATGTCCAGATCATCATTGAAGATACTTTCAGTACCGCCGGCATCCTTGAAAATGAAGCCCTCTTTGAAGTTCTCAATTTTGCCCAGCTCTGCAGCGCCTTTTTTCTTGTTAACGCCTGCTATGGTGATATGAAGCTTTTTGTTGCTGTCTTCCAGTACATACTTCTTGGCACCCAGCGTGCAGAAACGATTAGGGAGCGTGTAGCCTTCGTTTTCATATACCCCGATATAATGAGCCTTACCCTTATTATCGTACGCGTACGCGCCTTTTTTAATGGCCTCAAGCGTTCTCTTCTTATTGAACTTCTCAATGTCTAAGTCACCGATATATTTAACGCTGTCAGTGTCAGCGTATATGAAGTTATGACCAGCCAGGTCAATACCGTCCTGAAGTCTGGAACGCGCATGAGCTGTGACCCATACACCCCACTGGTAAGCCAGGAACGCCTTTTTATTACTGGCCTTCAATATCTGCCGCACCGGTAGATCTGAATAGGTGAACTCACCGTTAACAAACTCCAGGGTGTCCTTAACCGGATCCTGAGCAGTCATGCCGTAGCAGCTGTTTAACTTGGCTTTATTATTGCAGTAATAGATATACTGGTCATCATCTTCGCTTATGCCCTTTAATTCAGTCTTGACCCTGTAATAGTTCTGCACCTGCTCTCTGATTTGCGCCGGCAGTAAATCGTAACGTGCGTACATGACCTTAAAAGGGTTCATATCCGCCCATTTATACTGTCTTTTTATCAGTCTGAAATCGACATCGCAGCAGGTGAGTTCCATGTATGACCGGCGTAATACTCTTCCATTGTCGTATACACCACCGATGATGTTACGGCATTTATCCCTGGAAATGTAAGGGCATCCGTTGAAGTTGTCTATCAGATCCAGATCATAAAAGGCTACTCTCATTATTACGGCTTTGGTCTTAAGAAGTCTTTTCAGTTCCGCTATTGAGCAGTTAGGAACATACACAAACTTACTCATAGGATATTTACAGGTAAGCATGACTGCCGGATAGCTGCTGACAATATCAATGCTGCTGACATTTTCGACAATGTCACCTGCATACCAGCGGTTAGCGTGAGTATTGCCACCACGGAACGCTTCCCTCAGCATTGAGTATAAATCAACGTCCGGCAGCATTTCCGCCAGCTGTTTACGGTTATAGCTTTCCATGGAGCGCTTGACATCACGTCTGACATATCCGGTAGAGGTCAGCGGTACCGTGCGGACGGTATCACCGTCAGCCTTTAACTTCTTGATCAATGCCTGAGCCAGACCCTTAACGTCATTGATGCAGTACTGTATCTCATAATCGGTTAAAGGTGTCCATGGATAGCGTATTTTACTGTAGTCAAAGATCTCACCGGACAGCTTTTTATTCTCTATGCCCATTTGTCGGGTAAACCGGTCAAGGGACAGATTAGTCAGGAAATATGAGCATCTGAACTCGAAGCTGTCGAACATTTCACACTTTAAGACCTTACGCGGTTCTGTCCGGAAAACTTCATCCGGCTGAAAGTCATACCAGCCTTTAAGGAACTGAAACTCACTCATAGGCCAGATTATGCACATATAATACCAGCCAGTAGTTACCTATCACCCCCTTAATTTTCTGCAGCATATCGAAGAAGTCAGGCCATGTCCTGCCAATAACAGTAATCTGGTCATTGATATTAAACTGCCATATGTACATGAACGCCTGTTCTATGTCCGGCAGTCGTGAACTTTCAATGTCAAAAGTACAGATACAGTCCAGGTAATGTTTTACCTTGGATCTGTGAGGATTTCCGCGTGGGTTACGGCATGGTTTAAAGGTCTTAAAAATGGAATAGTCCAGATCAGAAACGTTTACTACTGCTTCCACGTTTTCTGCTGTATCTAGGGTTGACCGGTTCATTTTCTGCCCAGCTTTCCATATTCGCTATTATCTGATTTCTTGTAAGACCCTTCTTCATGCCACGCTGGATCAGCTGTGCTATTCTGTCGGATCCATAGATAGCACCCAGACCACGCGCCCTGGCATCTTCCATGAACTTGTAAAAGTCTTCAATGTTGCTTTCATTAATGTAGTCATATCCTTCACGTTTAAGGGTGTCCAGCATTGAAGCCGGCGCTCTTTTCTTAGTTCTGAGTGACAGTTGACCGCTTGCCCTTATTTCCTTCATCTGTTTCATGGCCTGCTGAAGATCTCTGTCAGTAACCATGTTACCCAGAGCTGTCAGGCTTGGAAACTCACCCTTGTAACGTCTTACGCTTCTGACGTCACCGCTGCGGTTTTCCAGCTTCTGTAGATCATATCTGAACTTTGCACTCATACGTGCGTACTGTTTTCTTATGCTATTCTTTGCCATTATCTTTGCTCCTTATTATGCGGTAAGTTAATAATATCATGATAATTCCATTTACTACCATACCGGTAAGGAAAATAACCAGATCTCTCACCAGTTCATCACCAGCCACCCGATCTCAAAGAATAATATCAGGCCTATGGCCATTACTATGGCCCATAAGATCGTATACAGTTCTTTAATTGCTTTTTTCATTTTCTTTCTCCCAGAACTCGATTATCTTTTTTACTGTCCGGCTTACTGGCTGGCAGCCTGCTATCCTCAGATCAC
>CAMOMM010000198.1 GCA_946619805.1 uncultured Bacillota bacterium
CATCAGGAGGATAAATTATGAAGAAGTTAAAGGATCTGTTTGAGAAGTTTCTCTTCACGGTCGAAGAAGTTGAAGAAGTCGTTGAGGATAAACCGAAACCGGTGATCGAGGAAAAGCCGGTGGAAAAACCGGCACCGGTCAGAAAGCCGAAGGTTGAACCGGTACAGAAACCGATCGTCAGAAAGCGGAACAATCCGGTTGTGGAAGAGGAATATGAACCTTCTCCGATGATCACCCTGACCAAGGAGATAAAGACTCCGGTATTGGGCGATGAAGAACCTGTCAAGGAGAAAAAGGAAGTCAAGCAGGAAGAGGCTAAGGAAAAGAAGATCGAACCGGAGCTTCCTGATATCAAGGAAGAAAAACCGGTTAAGAAACCTGTTGAAAAACCGGCGGAACCTTATACTTCCAGTGACATCATTTCTCCGATGTTCGGCAAAAAGGAAAAGGAAGTCAAACCGGTCAAGAAAAAGAGAAGGGAAATCGTCATGCCTGACTCTGAACTCGGTGAAAAGAAATCAGTTCTGGGAACGGTATTCTCACCTCTGTACGGTGACAAGAAAGAATCCGATAACATTCCTCATGATGAGGTAGCTCCTGAAGTAGCTTCATTAGGTGTCCGGGATTTCCTGGGTGAAAGAAAACCTAAGAGTGAACCTGCTGAAGAAAAGAAGAAAGAGGAAACCAAACCTGTGGAACCGGTACAGCCTGTAAAGGAAGAGCCGGTCAAAAAGGTGGAAGAAGCTGTTGAGGAAGCCGTCATTGAGGATATGAAGCCGGTAACCATGACCGCTGAGGAGTTACGCAAGAACAGTACGGTTACTCCATTCGGAACAAATGTCAAGAAAGACAGAATAAACATCCATGAGGCCTGGGGGAGTGAGCCTAAGAAAGAAGAGAAGGAAGTTGAACGGTACGAAAATATCTCTCTCTTCGATCTGGATGACAAAATGTAAGACATTTTCGCAGTATTGAAAACCCTTACATAATTCTGTATTATATAAATTGAGGTGAAAAAAACTATGGATGCATTAGCTAATATTAGTCAGATATTCGCTTATCTGTTACCAGTTCTCGGCGCCATCGCCTTATGTCTGCTGATCGTGCTGCTGGTAAAGATGGTTGGAATTTTAAAGAACATGAATATAACCGTAACCGGTGTCAACACTGCTGTTGATACTACTAACGGATATCTGAAGGAACTGGACACAACAGTCAAGTCAGTAAACAACATGGCCATGAGTGTTGAGGCAGTCAGGGCTACCACGGAAAGAGCAGTTAAGAAGACTGCCAAGAAGTGGAGCAAACAGTATGATCAGGTCAAGTCAGCCGTAACAGATGTCTTGGAAAAGAGTTTTGCTTCTAAGGAAGAAAAGCCGGTAAAGGACCCGAAGAATATTGTCCGTGTAGCTTCAGTTGAAAAGTCTGAGGAAGCAATCGAAGAGAAGGCTGCTGAAGCGGTCAAAGAAGTAATTGAAGCTGCTCGGGAAGCAGCTAAGGAAACAGGAAAGGATGTAGAATAACATGGATGAAAACAAGAATTTAGAAGAACTTGAACAGGAAGTTAAAGATGAATTAAACGAAGTCGAGAAGGGTATCGACGAAGCAGCTGACGAAGAAGTAAAGGAAGTTGCCAAGAAGGTTCTTGCTCAGGCTAAGGAATCCTTACAGAGTCTGAAGGATGCTGTTGTTAACCTGGACCTCAATAAGGATGGCGTTACATTAGGACAGCATCTGGGCAAATTCTCTCAGCAGATCACTGACGCAATCAATCATGCTCAGGAAAAGATGGAACCAAAGGAACTTGACGAACAGTCAGAAAACGCCTGGGGTGCCACCAAGGAAGCTCTCAACAAGGTTTCAGACAATGTCGTAAAGGCTGCCAAGGAAGCTTATGAGACAGTTACCAACAAGGAAAAGTTCAAGGAAACCTGGGACAACGCTGCTGAAAAGTTAAGCGAAGCAACCAAGGAAGCAGGCAAGAAGGTCGCTGAAAAGAGCGAAGCAATCTATGCTGATGTTGCTGAAAAGAATCCACAGGTCAAGGAAACTGTAGACAAGGTTGCTGAAAAGACCAAGGAAGCCAGCGATTTCGTTGCTGAAAAGTATCAGGAATTCATTCACGACGAAAAAGTAAGAGCTACAGTAAGAACTGCCAAGAACAATCTCGTTGAATTCGGCAGCAAGGTTGCCGAGGCTTTCAAGGATATGTTCAAGCCTGAAGAAGAAGAGGAAGAAAACGTAGAGGAATAATTCATGAGTCAGTATGGTAACGTTGAGAAAAAGAGAGTTACAATATACAGTGTTGCCAAGGAGGCAGGTGTTTCTCTGGCAACGGTTTCTCGTGTTATCAATGAGTCTGATGTCGTAAAGGAAAATACCAGAAAAAAAGTACAGGAAGCCATTGTCAAGCTGGGTTACAAGCCTAATGCCGTGGCACAGGGTCTGGCGTTAAAGAAGACTACTTCAATTGCGCTGGTCGTACCTGACGGCAGCTTCAACTACATTGACAAGGTAATCAACGGTCTGCTGGATACGGCCAAGATCTACAAGTACAACATCATTCTGCATACTGCAACAGCCGGCATTAATGAGATGAATGAGATCATCGACAATGTCGTCAAAAGCAGGGCAGACGGACTGATTCTGTATAATGATGCCTTTTCAGCCAAGGAGATGGAGATCCTGAATAATTTCCAGATCCCGACAGTTTATCTGGGCAATAAGGGCGAAGGGGATTCAGCCTGCTGTGTGTACATCGATTATGAGAAGGCTGTATACGAACTGGTTGACAGATATCTTAACAAGGGCATTGATGATATCGTCATCATCGATGACCGTAAGAATCCTACCAGCATCGACCTGCTGATCAGAGGGGCGTCAAAGGCCTTTGAAGAGCATGGTAAGACTTTCGGCGGTTTCATCACCATACCGGAAGATGTGCATAACTCCTATGAGTTTCTGTCCAATTACTTCGCTCACAACAAGCATCAGCTGGTAATAACCTACAGAGATTCACAGGCTATCGCCGTAATCAATACCTGTACTGAGAATAATATCCGGATCCCGGATGAGACCGAAGTTGTCTGCATCAAGGATTCCCGATATACAGACATGTTCAGACCACGCATTTCATCTTTCATTGTTCCAAGCTATGACTTAGGTGCCTTAGCCATGAGAATAATGACGAAGCTGTTAAGCGGTGACATCGTGCGGGATAAAGAATTCAAACTGAATTACGTCTACAAATCCAAAGAAACAACAAAGTAAAAAAGAGGATCGCATCATGACATGCGGTCCTTTTTC
>CAMOMM010000199.1 GCA_946619805.1 uncultured Bacillota bacterium
TGAAATCCAGAATGCCCATTTCTATGACAGCCAGTTCGGTTTCAGGTTTGATTGACAGTAATGTCAGCGGTACACCGATGTCATTGTTCTTGTTTCCGTCAGTCTTATGAACGCGGTACTTCTGTGATAATACCGAAGCCACCATCTCCTTGGTGCTGGTCTTTCCGGAAGAACCGGTTATGCCCACGATGGTGATACCCAGATCCTTACGGTATCTGGCAGCCAGTTTCTGCAAGGCAGCTATGGTATTGTATACGATGATGATATTGCCGTTATCCGGTATTCCTTCAACGCCTTTCTGCCAGAAGCTGGCCTTTATTCCTTTTTCAAACAGTCCGCAGACAAAGCTGTGACCGTCTACTCTTTCCCCTATTACAGGTACAAAAAGCTCATTGTCCTTAATGAGCCTTGAATCGATGGCAACCCCTGTTACCGTTATGTCAGGATCGCCGCAGAGTTTTCCGTTTACTGTTTCAGCAATCTGACCAAGGGTATATTTCATATTACAGTCCCTTTGATTTGATCAGATCGACAATTCTGCCTACATGATATGCGCACAGTTCATCGCTGCTGGCTTCGACCATTACTCTGATCAACGGTTCAGTTCCGCTAGGTCTGACCAGTACACGTCCGTCACCCTTGAGTTCCTCATCAACCTTATCGCAGGCTGCCTTGATCTCAGGATCGTTGAGAACGTTGTTTTTGTCCTTTACTTCAACATTAACGAGAAGCTGAGGATAGATGAACAGATCATCGGTAAGTTCGTTGAGGCTCTTGCCCTCGTCCTTCATTACCTGTAACAGGAACAGACTTGTTAATAAGCCATCCCCTGTAGTGGCATAATCCTTGAAAATGATGTGACCGGACTGTTCACCGCCCAGCTTATAGTCATTTTCACACATGTTTTCATATACGTATTTATCTCCGACTTTGGTCTTTTCATAACCAATGCCGTATTCATCAAGTTTCTTGAACAGTCCAAGATTGGCCATGACCGTGCAGACGACCTTATTGCCTTTCAGCAGGCCATGTTTCTGCAGATACTTGCCGCAGCTGTATATGATCTTGTCACCGTCGACAATGCTGCCATCCCGGGCAATTGCGATGACTCTGTCAGCGTCACCATCATAGGCGAAACCTGCATCATAGTTACCGTTCTTCATTGCTTCGGAAATGCTTTCAGGATGAGTTGAACCGCAGCCTCTGTTGATGTTCATGCCGTCAGGAGTATTGTTCATTACGGTAACATCTGCGCCCAGTCTTTTCATCATGTGCTCGGCAGTTACGGTTGCTGAACCGTTGGCGCAGTCAAGCAGTACCTTAAAACCGGAGAAATCAAACGGGAACTTTTCAGCCAGGAAATCAAAGTACTTTTCCAGACCTTCCCTGTAATCGAATACTTCACCGATCTTATCGCCGAATACAAGCTCCATTTCATCGGTTCCGTACATGTACTCTTCAATTGCTGCCTCAAAGGCTGCATCCATCTTGGTGCCGCCTCCGGCAATGATCTTGATGCCGTTGTCATGGAACGGGTTATGTGAGGCTGAGATCATTAATCCGCAGTCAAACTGTCCTTCCCTTACCAGATAAACCAGTGACGGGGTTGAACAGATGCCTAACTGATATGAATTGCCGCCTGTAGCGGTAATACCGGCTGACAGGGCTGCTTCAAACATGGTACCGGATAATCTGGTATCGCGGCCGATCAGAATTCTGGCTTTTCTCTCTTTGGAGAAATGTCTGCCCAGATACTGGCCGATCCTGTAAGCCATTGTTATAGTCAGGTTCTCATTGGCTCTGCCTCTGATACCGTCAGTTCCAAAATGTATTCTTACCATAGTCAATTATTGCTCCTTTACTACAATTTCTATTTCCGTACGTCCGTCTTCCAGCTGATATGTAACATATTTGTTAGAGCCAGTGACTCTGATCGGCACGCTCTGGTTACCAGGCTGAATGTTGGAAAGGTCAAGTTCCGGAACAACGTTGGTGGCATTGACTGAATCAATGTTGGCCTGTGTACCTGTTACCAGAATGTTCATGTAGACATCGGAACTGTTAACCGGTGCAAAGACGTAGGTTGAAGTATTGTTGACAAACTGGGTTTCAACCTTCTCGATGACCTTGGAAACAGCCGGTCCGACTACGATTTCCATGTTGACGCGGGTAACGCTCATTTTGCTGATGCCGCTTGGTGCTGTAAGAGCTGTTGAGAATATGGTATTCTTGGAGATCGATGAAATATCCAGGTCAATGTAAATGCTGTCAATTTCATCAAGAACAGCTTCAGTACCGTACAGAGTAACTGTAGAGTAGTCAAGCGTGATCTTATCGATGGCTAAACCTTCAGGCAGATTGCCTACCGGTCTGACAACGATCGGAACGCTCTTGTTCGGGCTTGTTACTACCACAGTGGAAGATACATATTCAGGGAAGCAGTCACACTCAACCATTTCACCGCTCTGGTTATAGGCTACAATGCGGGCATCCCTGGTGAAGGTGTCGGTGACGCCGGATACATCTATCAGAGCCTTTACATAGGCAATTGAATCAATGGTATCCTGAGAAGCTCTGATCAGAACTTCTGTCGTATCAAAAGTCGGTGGAGCAAGAGTATAGATCTTGTCCATGGCATTGGTATTGATAAACTCATAAGATATGTTGAATCTTGTGGATGTTTTCTTCTTTATTGTTACCGTTATGCTAGGTGCATCAATGACGTTGACTGACAGACGAGATATGAAGTTTGTTGGTGTCAGTTTGATCGTATATGTTCCTTCAGTCAGACCTGAAAGGTCAGCCGTAAGCTTGGAGTTGACCTGGCTTTTCTGCAAGGTGATGTCAGTCATGTCACCCATTACGATAACATCAGCCTTTTCCGGTACGCCGGTGATCTCATAGATCTCACTGTTGTAAATGACCTGAACCGGAATGCCGGTGATCTGGGAAGCCTGAGATACCTGAACGTTATTGGAATTGTTGCCATTGACAGCAATATAGATGATAACGGCAATGATCAGTGATGAGATCTTGGAGAACTTTGAATCAAAGATCAGTTTATTAAGTCCACCCAGAATTCTTCTGAAGATGTATACGACTGTATTTTCTACATTGGCATATGTCTTGGCGACTTTCTGAGAATTGCTGGCGATCTTCTGAGCCAGTTCAAGGTTTTCCTTAGAGTCTTTCTGCTTGTTTACTTTCTCTTTTGCCATGATTAATTACCTCCTTCTTGAGGCTGATTATCAGCATCTGAAGTATTTTCCCTAATGGCACGATTAACCACACGATTAATCAG
>CAMOMM010000200.1 GCA_946619805.1 uncultured Bacillota bacterium
GGCATCTTCATAATTCTTATATACTTCATCAAGAGTTATGTGGCCGCTGTAATTGATGCCTCTGGCCTTGCCGGTACTGTTAACTGTGATCTGGCAGGAATAATCAATACCCTCTTCATCCAGTCTCTCGCAGGCTTTCTCAATCAGCGGTATGTTCTTGTATACCTCTATTGATGTAGGATAGAAGAATCTGTTTGTCGTGACATAGTCCGTTCTGTTGACGATGTCCTTGGTTGTCGGATATACCTGGGAAATCATGTCAGGTGAAATGTGACACTGATCTATTACTGCCCTGTTCATCCACTTGGTCTGAACAATGACCTTGTCAGCGTGCTTAACGGAATTCTTTATCAGAGCCCCCAGGAAATTCTGGATGACCGCTATCTTGAGTTCCGGTTTCTTTAAAAATGAGAAATTGTAGGTTTCCTGGAAAGGTATGGACTGCTGTACATAGAGTACCTGCGGTATCTTCAGCCCTCTGACCAGGGTATTCTGCATGCAGAACACCAGATCAGGATCAATTTCCTCGATGATCTTCTTTCCTCTGTGCAGGTCAAAGTAGATACGCTGTGGATAACTCTTTACATTCGGAATGACATGGATCCTGATGTTCTCCGTTTCTTCCAGGTATGGGCCCGACAAAAGGAAGTGCCATTCTATAGACTTGTCACTTTTCTTAACTGCCTCATGGAAATCCTTTAATACGGTCATGGCTCCGCCATAACTGGCCGCAGTGTCAACTACTACGATTTTCTTCATCTGTTCTAATCTCTTTCAAATACATCTCTGGTGTAGACCTTTTCAGCTACATCCTTTAATGCTTCCTCTTTTCTGTTTGCTAATATGATATCACTTATCTGCTTGAATTCATCCAGATCCCCAATGACCTTATAGCCGTTGAAGCTGTCCGTTTTCAATGCAGGTTCGTATATAACCATCTCAATACCCGCTTCGCGGATCTTTTCCATGACACCCTGGATGGCACTTTCACGGAAATTATCGGACCCGCTCTTCATGGTCAGTCGGTAAACACCTACTGTCTTCGGTTCTCTTCTGATTATCTCACCGGCAATATATTCCTTTCTGGTGGCATTGGATTCAACTATGGCACTGATGATGTTTTCCGGAACATCCTGATAGTTGGCCCTAAGCTGCTTGGAATCCTTAGGCAGACAGTATCCTCCGAATCCGAAGGAAGGATTGTTGTAATGATTGCCGATGCGGGGATCCAGACAGACACCGTCAATGATGTCTCTGGTATTCAATCCCTTGGCTTCCGCATAGGTATCCAGTTCATTGAAGTAAGCTATTCTTAATGCCAGGTAGGTATTGGCGAACAGCTTAACCGCTTCAGCTTCCGTTGAATTCATCAGTTTGACTTCAACATTCTCCTTAAGAGCGCTTTCCTTCAGCAGCTGTGCAAACTGCTGCCCCCTTTCTCCCTTATCACCGACAATGATGCGGGATGGATAGAGGTTATCGTACAGCGCACGGCCTTCTCTCAGAAATTCCGGGCTGAAGATGATGTTGTCGGTGTGATATTTCTTTCTGACACTCTCGGTATAACCTACCGGAATGGTGCTTTTGATTATCATTGTGATGCTTTCATCATTCATGGAAAGCACCTTCTGAATGATGTCTTCCACTGATGAAGTATCAAAGTAGTTCTTTTCGGAATCATAGTTGGTAGGTGTGGAAATGATCACAAAGCGGGCATTTTCAAAAGCCTCTCTGTAATCAAGCGTAGCTCTCAGATCAAGTTTCTTTTCTCTGAAGTACTTTTCAATGTATTCATCTCTGATCGGAGAAATACGGTTATTAACCTTTTCAACTTTTTCCGGAATTACATCCAGGGCAACCACTTCATGTTTCTGACTCAGCAGAGCCGCAAGTGAAAGTCCGACATAACCCGTTCCGGCTATTGCGATCTTCATGCTTTATTTCTCCTTCCCAGCAGCCTGTTAATAATGCCCATCACCGTCTGAACACAGTATCTGAAGTTATCTGTTCTGAAATAGAACAGTACCATCATTACGTTAGGAACCACTATACACACAGCCATGTTCACTATTAATTTTAACAGATTATTGGATATTATAAACCTGTTCGCAATAAATGAGGTGGTAAACAGCAGGACAAAGAACATCAGGATGTAGCCAACAGTCTCCTTAGCATAATCTTCATAGCTTCTTCCGAAAAGATTTCTGTAAACATATTTCGGATAGCTGTAGCACCATAAGGCCAGACCGCTGATGGTCGTGCCGATGAAGACACCTGCCAGACCAATTGTCTTTACCAGAATAATGCTGAAACCGATATTCAGAACCGATTCAATGATCGGTACAAAACGGTCTTCATGGAAAATACCGGCTGCTGTCTTAAAGGCACCATAGGTATTTCTCATGGTCTTCTGGAAGAAGTTGAAAGCCAGCACCAGCATGACATAGTCAGGCAGCAGTCTTTCTCTGCCTATCCAGATGACGACCCACGGTTCCATGATGACATAAAGACAGATACCGCAGAAAGCAGCCAGCCAGAAGTCAATGAACCTCATCTTTCTGAAGACATCATACTGTTTTTCCCTGGTCTCCGTTACCAGCAGGTTGCCTACACTTGGAGTAGTGGCGTCAATTACCTGCTTGGTCAGATTCTTGATAGAATCTATGATGAGAGCATAGTTTGAATACAGTCCGGCTGTAACCAGACCCAGGAATCTGGATATGATCATGTTATCGGTACCGTTTACCATGAAGGCACCGATCTGATGAAGGAACAGCCCCTTGGTTTTCAGGAAGATGTCATCCCTGATTTCCTTCTTCAAAGGTGCAGCACCCTTTCCTGACAGGTCAGGATACTTTCTGTCCACCAGCATCGTGATGATGGCATTTTCCACAATGCGCAGCACTACCATGATCACCAGATACAGATAGTAGTTCTTCGTAACATACAGTATCAGAGTCTGAATGATCTTCATCGCCGTCAGACACCGGATGTGAATGATCTGAACGATGTAGTTTTCCTGTCTGGCATATAACAGGCTTCTCTTATATGACAGGAAATAGGAGAATACCGCATCGGCCAGGAAAAACAGGTATACAGCTGTTGAATTGATGTCAACCGTAACTTCCTTGACGAAGAACGGAAGCAGCGGAATTATTGCCACACCGATGATGGCCACCAGCCGTCCGATAATGTGATAGCTCTTGCGGTAGAAATTCATCAGAGAGTTGATCGTATCCCTGTCATTCTCGTGTATCGGTTTATACAGGTTATATATGATCGCATTACCCAT
>CAMOMM010000201.1 GCA_946619805.1 uncultured Bacillota bacterium
ATTGCTCTGTCATTTGTCACCAAGGCAGTCATGGAAAAGACAATCCTGAAGAAAAAATAAGTTAAAATATGAGCGGAATACTGCGGTATTCCGCTTACTTGAAAGGGAACTGATTAAATATGAAGAGAATTATTGTAATAAATCTGGGCTCTACATCTACTAAGATTGCTTATTTTGAAAATGACACCTGTGTATCAAAGAAAACGATTGATCACGATGCTGATTTAATCAGAACCTTTCCTACAATCTGGGATCAGAAGGAATTCAGAATGGGCATCGTCAGAGACTTCATGCAGGAAGTAAACGTAAAGCCGGAAGAACTGGCAGCTTTTGTTACCAGAGGCGGCCACACCATCCCTCTGGTCGGTGGCGTTTACCGCATCAACAAGCTGATGCTTGAGCAGTCCAGAAGCGAAAAGTACGGCAATCACGTATCCGATCTGGGCCTGCAGATCGCCAATGAGTTTGCCAGGTACGGGGCCATACCGCTGACCGTAGACTCACCCTGTACGGATGAATTTGAACCTCTGGCCCGTTATTCCGGGTTAAAGGAAATTCCGCGCGTAAGCCGTTTCCACGCCCTCAATCAGAAGGGAGCAGCCAGGGCCTATGCTGCCGAGATCGGTCGGAAGTATGAAGATCTGAATCTTATCGTCTGTCACATGGGCGGCGGTACTTCGGTAGCTGCTCATAGGCATGGTCTGATGATCGACGGTCCTAATGGTCTGGATGGCGATGGTCCGTTCTCTTCCAACCGCAGCTGCGGCTTACCGGTCGGTGCCCTGATCGACATGTGCTACAGCGGCCAGTATACCAGACAGCAGATGCGCAAGAAGATTAACGGTCTGGGCGGCTTGATGTCCTACATCGGGGAAACCGATGTTCGAAAGATCGTTGAAAAGATCGAAGAGGGCAACCACGAGTACAAGGAAGCTCTGGATGCCATGTGCTACCAGACAGCCAAGGAGATCGCTGCCATGGCCGCTGTCCTGAAGGGCAAGGTTGATGCCATCGTCTTTACCGGCGGCATCGCCTATTCAGAATATGTCATGAACAATATCCGTGAATACGTTGAATTCATTGCCCCGATCGTTCTTAAGCCGGGTGAGTATGAAATGGATTCACTGGGCAAGAATTCCTATCTTGCCCTGATTGGAGAAGTTGAAATGAAAGAACTCAGGGAGGACTAAGATGTACAGAAGTTTTAAGGAAATGGAAGAATACCTTTTGACCAACGGCATTAAGAAGACGGTAGCTCTGGCTAACGCTCAGGATGACGTCGCCTTATCAGCGCTCATTCATGCCAAACGGACCGGAGTCGTCAACGCCGTTCTGATCGGCGATGTTGCCAGAATCAGAGAGTTGCTGGTAAAGGAAGGCGAAGATCCGGCCGATTATCAGATCATTGAAAGCGATGAGGAAAGAAAGTCAGCAGACATGGCCTGTCAGCTGGTAAAAGACGGCAAGGCCGATGTTCCGATGAAGGGACTGATGCAGACTGCCAACTTCATGAAGGCCATTCTCAACAGGGAAATGGGATTCTTCCCGAAGGGAAACATCCTGTCTCAGGCTACCGTGCTGTTTTTCGCCGCCGAAAACCGCTTCATGATCATTACCGACTGTGCCGTTAACATCACCCCTGATGTTGAGGCTAAGGAAAAGATCACGGCCAACGCCGTCAAGCTGGCTCACAAGCTGGGAATTGCCAGGCCTAACATTGCCTTCCTGTCAGCTGTTGAAAAAGTCAATCCGAAGATCCAGTCAACGGTTGACGCTGCTGAACTTGCGGAAAGATTCAATAACAATTATGCTGCCGAGATCGGCCTGGCGGCCGGCCCGCTGGCTCTTGATAATGCCGTAAGTGCCGAAGCAGCCAAACATAAGGGCATTGATTCTCCGGTATGCGGACATGCTGACATTCTGGTGGTTCCTGATCTCTGCTCCGGAAATATCTTCACCAAGGGACTGACCTTCTTTGCTCACATGGAATCAGCCGGTACCCTTAACGGAGCGGACATTCCGGTCATCATGACCAGCCGTACCGATACTCCGGAAGACAAGTACTATTCGATCCTGACTTCAGTGATCATGGGGCTGTAATGCCGATCGGTGTCATCGCTGATGCCCTGGCAGTTGCCGTTGGCGGCCTGCTGGGGACCCTGTTATCGGACCGGATCCCGGAGAGACTGAAGGAAAACCTGAACATGATTTTCGGCATCTGCGTGATGGGAATGGGCATTAAGTCGATAATCGTCCTGCACAGTCTGCCGGCAGTCATCATGAGTCTGATCGTCGGCAGTGCTGTCGGCATCGGCCTGAATCTGGAAGAAAGGCTGCAGAACCGCCTGCGTTCCCTGGTAAGCGCCGGTGAAGGCCGGGGGGAGATGCTGACAGGGCTGATCACCGTAATCGTCCTGTTCTGTGCCAGTGCCAATGGCATTTACGGATCTCTGGAGAGCGGCTTCAGCAATGATCACACGATCCTGATTTCCAAGGCGATAATGGACCTGTTCACGGCGCTCATCTTTGCCTGTACTTACGGCAAGCTGATCACCCTGATCGCCGTCCCACAGTTCATCATTTATGCGGCGGTCTTCTTCCTGGCCCGCTTCATCTTCCCGCTGACTACGGAAACGATGATCCTTGATTTTAAGGGCTGCGGGGGCCTGCTGATGCTGGCGACCGGGTTCCGGGTTATGAAGGTAAGACAGTTCCCGCTGGTGGATATGATTCCGGCAATGATCGTCGTCATGCCACTCAGCTATCTGGTTTCGCTGTTCTGAGAGGGGAGATTCAGTAATGAAAGTGTCGATTCTCTACTATTCCCGGACGGGCAACACCAGAACCATGGCACATTACATCGCTGAAGGCATTGAAAGGGTTGAAGGAATGAAAGCCGGTGTCTTCAGCATTGATGACATCGACGAAGATTTTGCCCTGGAGAGTGACGGTTTCATCTTCGGTACACCAACCTATGTCGGCGGCCCGGCAGCTGAAATGTATTCATTCCTGGTAAATGAGGTCGTCAGATATCGAATTGCCGGAAAACTGGCCGGTGTCTTTGCGACCGAACAGTATGTACATGGCGGAGCGGATGTGGCAATGCTGCGGATGGCGGAAAGTCTCATGGTATATGGGATGATGCTCTATTCGGGCGGGGGTTCTTACGGCCGGCCGGTCATTCATTTCGGACCGGTTGAAGTATCTCCGGATACGGATAAGTATCGGGAACTGTTCGTAACTTACGGTGAAAGATTTGCCCGGCAGCTGCAATCAATCGG
>CAMOMM010000202.1 GCA_946619805.1 uncultured Bacillota bacterium
TGAACAGAGGAATGACTGACCCTCTTGAACACATAACATTGCCGTATCTGGTGCAGCAGATGACAGTGTTGCCCTGTTCTGCAGCTACTCTGGCATTGGCATAGATTACTCTTTCCATCATGGCCTTGGAAATACCCATGGCATTGATAGGATAGGCAGCCTTATCAGTGGAAAGACATACAACGCGCTTTACTCTTTCCGCAATGGCGGCATGCAGCATGTTGTCTGTTCCGATAATGTTGGTTCTGACTGCTTCCATCGGGAAGAATTCACACGAAGGTACCTGCTTTAATGCTGCGGCATGGAAAACATAGTCAACACCGTGCATGGCATCCCTGATTGAATCAGGATTTCTGACATCGCCGATATAGAATTTTACCTTCTTGGCAAGGTCAGGATGCTTAGCCTGCAGTTCATGTCTCATGTCATCCTGTTTCTTTTCGTCACGGGAGAATATTCTTATCTCTCCCAGATCAGAATCCAGGAAGTGCTTCAGAACGGTATTACCGAATGAACCGGTTCCGCCGGTAATCATTAATGTTGCGCCTTTTTCCATCATATCCAAACACCTCATCTCTTATTTCACCAGAATATATCCGTCGCTGTTGGCTCCGATATATTCAAGTTCTTCTTTAATGGCTCTGACTGCTGCCGTGGTTTCCCTGTCTTCCCTGATCAGAGTGATGACAGAGTCAGCCCGGGCTGCGCAGGCTTTTGAACAGTCATCCTTAAGCAGCTGGTCACTGCTGCAGATGATCATGTCATACTGCTTCTTCAGTTCTTCCAGCTTGCCGGCAGGATCATCTGCCAGATAACCGTTATTAAGATAACATATTTTATCGTTAACTGTTTCGATAGAATTGCCTTCCTTTAATGCAGAGGCACTATTATCAATAAACAGGACCTTTTTTCCTTCTTCTGCCAGAGCATTGGCGAACCGTATGGCCTTATCATTCGCCTTCCCTGACTTCGGTGAAACAAAGCTGATCATTTTTGCCTTGGATCCATGCAATCTGATATCGTTTATTGCCGAATCGATCACCTGACGGTCCTTTTCACTTTCCAGCTTTGCTCCCAGTCTGGCGGCAGATTTACCCATTTTACCGATATTTCTGCTGCCCAGGGCATTTTCAATGTTTTCCTGATTTAGAAGAGCTTCTCTTAAGATATACCATGAGCATATCAGGGCAACGCTGCCGATCGCTCCTATCCCGGCTCCCATTATCAGGTTTTTCGACTTGCTGCCGTAACGGACGTTTTCCTTCAGTTCCGTCATGGTCATTGATTTCAAAGTGACATCACCGGTTATCTTGTTTAATTCTTCAACATAACTTGTCATGTATTCCTTCATGATCTCCTCAAGCTGTCCCTTTTCACCGTAACTCATGTCAAATTCAGCATCCTTGCCGCTTGGAGAAATCAGGATCAGAAACATTGAGGTTATCTGTCTGACACTGTACTTACAGCCGGTGCGGCTCTTTGCCATCCTGGCAATGTAATGACGGTCTTCCATCACCTTAAGAGCTTCGTGGATATCGACCTTTTCTGATTCAAGCTCCACTCTGCCTGTCATTGAATAGGTTGTTGTCTTCTGTAATCTGGTATATACCAGACCTCCGCCAGCCAGAACTGCGGTACACAGAACAATGATATACCATTTCTTCAGCAGTATTCTGATGAGATCTTTGACACTTACTTCATATGCATTCATAAACTACTTACCTGCCTTCTTATTATAGACTACTGCCTCTTTAATTATCAAATCCGCCATATGGGTTATCTATGAAGTCATAGAACCAGTAGCGTTCGTATGGGTTTCTTCTGTATTCGTAGATCTTATCGGCATTGAATACCGTAACATACGGATACTCCAGGGTAGAGCAGGTATATTCACCCTGCCAGACATATGCACTGATATTCTTATAGGTCATGACCAGGATCAGGCATGCGGTAATAGCCAGAGCAGCCTTTTTCAGCAATGGCTTTACATCCAGCAGATTAGGCAGTAAGGCAATGCCCACTACTTCATAGAAAACAGCCAGACGTGATGAGATGATCGGTGACCACATCAACAGTTCGTACATGATCAGACTGGTTGCGTACATCTTCAGCATCGTTTCGTTTTTCCTTACAGCTTCACTGTTCTGAGTAAATCTCATCAGAGTGTAAAGTATCAGCAGTTTGAATATCCTTACTCCCAGTGAAACAATGGAAACATCCGAGGTCAGATACATCTTGGCTGTTCCTGACAGAGTTTCAAAGTGAACCAGCACCAGGAATACCAGTGTTATCGCTGTTCCGGCAACCAGACAAAGCAGATCAAGTCCCCAGAGCTCATTGAGTTTCAGACTCCGTACGACCGGTACAAGTGCATAGACAGCTGATGAGCTGTGAATGCCGACGCAGAAAGCGGCCAGCAGATAGTAAGGAACATACTTTTTCTCTTTCAGTAACGGATACATTAATCCCAGGAAAATACTCATGGTAAGTCCCTGTCTCATGGTTGAGAAGAAATACGTTGAATACAGTGTCGGATAGGCTATCGCAAATGACAGCAGCGGGTTGTCACTATATTTTGTGCAGAATCTGTACAGCATTGTCATCTGGAAAATGCTTACCAGTACCACAAACCACTTGAATCCAATCGGATTGAACAGCACGCAGATCAGCTGGAACAGTATTTCAGCATGAACATCGATCTGCCCGCTGAATACCGCCTCCAGAGAGTTACATTGGTTGAAGATCAGTTCATAGGCAAAATAGTCACTGCCCTGACCGTAGCGGATCGCCAGGATGAAAGTATAAACCACAAAAACCGCAGCCACTGCCGCTTTGTTCTTATGGACTTTCGGTATTAAGCTCAGAATGATGAGCGGTACTACAATTAATAAGTTAAAAATAAGCAATTCTCCTTCTATCAGATAAAACCGTGGCCAAGTACAGCCGGAGAATCCGGATGTCTGTACTTCCGCAGCCTTTCATCATATGCCTCTGTCAGTTCTTTTTCAAATACTATTTCACCTTTCTGCCCGCATAACTGCAGCAGATGTTTCGTTAACTGCGGATTATATACCAGTAATGGTCCCAGACAGTAGGTCCCGAAGAAATTACGGTAATGAATACCTTCGTATTCACTGTCTTCATTATCTCCCAGTCCCTTGATCATTTTCATGAAATGATGTTCATCCAGTCCATGGATCTGAGAGAACTGCGATTTGACGGCAACAACCGGCATATCTTCAAACTGTGCCAGAACAATATAGTTTAGTCTTTTA
>CAMOMM010000203.1 GCA_946619805.1 uncultured Bacillota bacterium
CATAAGTATAAGAACACATCACCTTAACAAACAACCTTTAAAACGATTAAGAAAGCCTTAAGAAGCAATCATGTTCCTGATGTATTTGCCGAATATTGTTTGAGAAACAGTTCTTTGCTAAAATGAGGTTATAGGAATATAACACAATAATAACTAAACCACAAAGGAGGATCAGCATGACTGTCAGAAAGCTAACTATTCTCCATTCAAACGACATGCATGGAGATTTTCTCGCTGAAGCAAAGGACAACAAGGACGTCGGTGGCGTCTCTCTTTTATCCGGATACATCAATGAAGTACGAGAGAAAGAAGACAATGTCCTCTATGTAATCGCTGGTGACATGTTCAGAGGGTCAATAATTGACAGTGAGTACAAGGGTTTCTCAACCATTGAACTGATGAACTTTCTCAACCCTGACGTTGTTACTCTTGGCAACCATGAAGTAGACTATGGCCTGGCCCATCTGCTGTTTCTGGAAAAGTGTGCCAAATTCCCAATCGTAAATGCCAACATGTACATCAAGACAAATCATGTCCGTCTGTTTAAGCCATATGAGATCATAACAATAAATGACATGAACATTCTCTTTGTCGGCATAATTACCGAAGAAGTTCTGGCCTCTACGAAATCAGAAGAAATAATCGGAACGTTCGTTGATGTATGGGAAGCAGCCAAACAGGTTGGTACCATCATTGATAACTACAAGACCACCAGGATCGATCTGACCGTATTACTGACCCACATCGGCTATGAAGAAGACAAGAAGCTTGCCAGCATGCTTGACCCTAACTGGGGAGTAGACCTCATCATTGGCGGGCATTCTCATACTCTGTTAACCAGGCCAACAGTTGTTAACAATGTCCCGATCGTACAGGTTGGGGTGGGAACTGATCAGATTGGTCGTTTTGACATCACGATCGACACTGATGAACATAGAATGCTTGATTACAGCTGGCAGGTTGTGCCGATCAACAGCGAAACTGCCCCGGTTGACCCGGTTCTGGAGGACCTCATATCTTCTTACAAGAAGGAAACAGACCGCAAGTATTCAAGAATACTGACAACTTTTGAAAGAGAGCTGACCCACCCTTCCCGATGTGAGGAGACGGAACTGGGAAATCTGTTTGCCGATCTGATGCAGGTTGACTCCAGCTTTGATGTCATGCTGATGGGAACAGGATCGATAAGAAAGAAGAAACTGGGTCCAATCGTCCAGTATCAGGACCTGAAGGAATGCATCCCATTTGCCGGGCAGATCCACATGCTGTCGGTAACCGGTGAACAGTTCAGAGTGATGTGCCGCAACTACCTTCGTAACAGTGTGGAAACAAACGGGTCTTCGGAATTCTATGCCGTCAGCAAGGGCGTAAAGCTGGTCTATGACTACCCTACAGATACTCTTGAAACCTGCTCCATAAATGAACGTGAAGTAGAAAAGGACGACATCATCAGAATTGCCTTACAGGATTTCCACTTTAATAACTTTACTGAGTTCTTTGGCGTTCCGCTTGAAGAAGTAATAAAGAATGCCAAGCCGAGAATCGTTGTCACGGACGACTTTTCCATTTACGAAGAACTGATAGTCAACTCCAATAAAATGGATTCACACGTCGAAGGAAGAATCATTATAAGGAAATGAGAATAGAAATCAAAGATTACAGTCTAATACTTTTAATAGGTGTTTCATCCTGCGGTAAAACCGGTTTTGCGGATAAGCACTTCTTTGATTATGAGATAAATCATACAGATGATCCTGATTTCACCAGGAAATTACAGGTCATGGACGGTAACTGGCTTACAGCTGATAAAAGACAGGCTGTATTAAAACAGGCTAAGATCAATAACTACCGCCGGGTCGCAATTGTCTTTCAGTTTCCTGAAGAAGAACTGCCACAGTGTAACCGGGCTGAATTACAGGCAATGGCCAGCATTGAAAGAAGACTTCAGGAGGAAGGCTATGAAGAAAAATACTTCCTTAATTCCCGAAGGGAAATGGACCAGGCCACCCTGGTAAAAACAAAGTACCCATCAGATAAGAGAAACGAACATGGACCATTTGACATAATCGGTGATGTACATGGCTGCTATAATGAATTAACCAGACTGATCAGAAAGCTTGGTTACAAAGAGGATGAAAACGGCCGGTACTGCCACCCGGAAAACAGAAAGCTGGTTTTTGTCGGTGATGTGGTAGACAGAGGTGAAGCCAGCATCCCAACCCTGAAGCTGATAATGAAACTGTGTGCTGATGGCATTGCCTACATGGTCTTAGGGAACCATGATGACCGGCTGTTAAGATATCTGAAAGGAAACGCCGTTGAAGTAAAGCACGGTCTGGAAACAACCGCTGCTGAACTGGAAAAGGAAGATGATGAAACCAGAAGAAGCATCATGGCCTTCCTTGAATCATTACCTGCCTACTATCAGTTTGCGGATGGCGATCTGGCCTGCGTACATGCCGGAATAAAGGAAGAATTTCTAGGCAAATATACAAAATCAATCAAACAGTTCTGTCTGTATGGCATGACAACCGGGGAATTCAATGAAATGGGAATGCCGGTCCGTCTTGACTGGGCGGATGACTATAAAGGCTATACGGTAATAGTTTACGGTCACACGCCTTATCTTCAGGTCTACAGGCGTAACAACGCCTACTGTGTTGATACGGGATGCGTATTCAACAACAGGCTGAGTGCATTACGATACCCGGAAATGACCGTCGTCGATGTCAGAAAGAGAAAGAACAGATAACTGATCTACAGGAGGAACAGGAAATGAATACTACAGTTTATTGTCTGATGGCAGCCGGTTTCATCATTCAGTGCCTTTTCATTGCCGTTGAGCATAAGGAAAAATACGTACTGGCTGACATTCTGAAAGGAACTGCTGCTCTGATGTTTGTCATTGTTGGCTATCTGGGCATGAAAACAGGCTATAATCCAGGATTTGCCGGAAAGATATTTGCCGGTCTAATATTCGGCATGATTGGTGACATATTGTTAAATCTGCGTTTTGTCTTTGAAAAACAGGGCCAGAAAATCTTTCTGGCCGGAATTGTCGCCTTCTTAACTGGTCACATTCTTTACCTCATTGCCCTTTTACCGTATGCAAGGCATCTATTACTGAGTGTACTGATCGGTGCAGTTCTGGCTGCAGCCCTTTTAGCCTACATATTCAAGACCATGGATGTTAAGCCAGCCTTTAAGGCTTTTGGCATCGTTTACCTGGGA
>CAMOMM010000204.1 GCA_946619805.1 uncultured Bacillota bacterium
AGAGGAGTAAACAATGCCGTCACAGGTAATAATAAGAAACAGAAGCGGTTACCGTAAACCGCTGGATATCTATACCCTGGTGCAGGATGACCTGGCCTATGGTATCCATGACTCATCATGGCGCTTAAAGGAAGGGGAACTTGCCGAGGGGAAAGTAGTGATCTATAACCCTGAACATATCGGCAGGGGCATTGAGGTGAATTGGAGTGATTTCCTGAACAGGGAAGTCAGACTGACACTGCCTTTGCCATGTACCATTCATGACATGGATGTACTTTACAGAGTTACCTCCAGAATCATGGATTACTGGGATACTGACAGCTTCAGCCAGGACGGCAATATCTTCAACCTGGAAGTAATTGACGCTCTGAAAAAGTCGTTCATAGACTACTGCATTCGTGCATTGAAGGAAACCAGGGATGCTCTGCCGGGTTCAGATACACAGGTAATGATATGTGTAAAGAATCCTCTGTACCTCTCTGCAGATCAGCTGGTGGAATTCGGTGAGGACCAGGACATGGAAGGATTTTCATTGCTGCTGCATCAGCTGCAGGAAAGAGACCTCTATTACGGTTCACCGATGATCTATCGTAAAAGCGATGGGGAGCTGTTTGGTGTCTATGCTGTTGTGGCAGATACCGACACCGTTCTGCCATACATCCCGCATCCTGCGCCATTAACTGTTGATCCCGGGACCGGTAAGCCGCTGGAGTGCGATCTGTATGTCGCTTCACTGACCTCACTGTCCAGGAAAAAGAGACTGGCAGCTATCTCCTATTATGATCTGTTAAAGGAAATAGATATAAACAGCATGGAAAGATATGACAATGCCCATTTCATTCTCCCGGGATTAAGTGAAAGTGAAATCACCAGGATAGCTCAGATGGGATATCCTGATCCATTGAAAGACTAGATACCTCCTTAACAATGTTGAACTGATTACATACAGAGATCTGATCTAAAGGAAAATCAATTCAGATGGAAGAACCTCTTCACGGCAGAGGTTCTTTTGTTTTGCCCTTGCATAGTATCCACTTTTTTCGGCGTGCAGTCTGTGTTATGATTAAGGTATGAAAAAGGTTGTAGTAATAGGAGGCGGAACAGGGCAGTCAGCTCTGTTAAGAGGCCTGAAGAAAATAGAAAACATAAAGTTAACCACCATAGTGACAGTTGCGGATGACGGAGGCAGTACAGGAAGACTTCGCAGTGATCTGAACATTCCTGCGATGGGTGATATCCGCAATGTCATGCTGGCATTGGCCGAATCGGAAAGCATCATGAATACACTGATGAATTACCGCTTTGACGATAACTGCGGACAGATGTCCGGCCATAATCTGGGAAACATCATGCTGTCGGCACTGACCCGTAAGTCAGACAGTCTGATCCAGGCCATTGTTGACCTTTCAAATGTATTAAAGGTCAGAGGACTTATCGTTCCAAGTACGATTGAAAATGTAACGCTGTGTGCCCATATGATGGATGGGGATGTAGTGATTGGTGAACATAACATCACGGCAGCTCACCGCAAGGTGAAGGATGTCTTCTATCAGGGTGAAGTTGCCGCCAATCCGAAGGCTCTGGAAAAGATTGCCGAGGCGGATTATATCATTCTGGGAATCGGCTCGCTGTATACCAGCATAATGCCGAACATCATCATTGAAGATATCAGAAAGGCTCTCTGCAATGCCAGAGGGCGTACGATATACTATTGTAACTGCATGACGGAGGAAGGGGAAACCGATAACTATTCCCTGGAAGATCATGTCGATGCCCTGCACAGACATCTGGGCAAGGATATAGTCGACATTGTCGTTAAGGCAAACGATGAGATACCTGCTGCGATTCTGGAAAACTACAAGGCTGAAAATGCCACAACGGTATCCATGGAAAAAGATGAACATCCTTACGAAGTCATTCAGCATTCACTGTTAAGCTTTGCGACCGGCATGGTCAGACATGATGCGGAAAAGGTCTATCAGAGTTTCAGCACCATACTGGAGGAGTATTAATGTCATTTGCTTCACAGGTAAAGGAAGAAGTTGCCAGACTGGAAATAAATGATGACGGTAAAAGAGCAGAGCTTTCTGCCATTTTGAAGATGTTGTCAACGCTTAACATTTCCAGCAGAGGGATGTCATTAAGGATCCGCAGCAAAAACTCCGTCATAATAAAAATGATCTCCCAGCACATTCAGGATCTATACGGCTACAAGCCGGAAATAGAGGTAATAAAGGAAACAAAGCTGAACCGTAACAATATCTATGCCGTGGTGATCAGGGAATCTGTTCTGGACATTCTGGAGGATCTGGATCTCTGGCATGACGGGGGCATACGGGAACATCCGCGCATGAAGTTCCTGAAAAATGACAATATGGTCAGATTCTTCATAACCGGCAGTTTTCTGGCCACCGGCAGCATAAACTCTCCTTCAACGACCTATTATCACCGGGAGATCAGCTGCACCACTGAAGACTATGCCGATTTTCTGGTCAGATTGCTGGCGAGATATTCCATAAACCGGAAAACGACTCTGAGAAGGGACCGCTATGTGGTGTATCTGAAGGCCAGCGAACAGATATCTGATTTCCTGCGACTGATAGGTGCAACGGATGCGATATTTGAATTTGAAGATGTCAGGATCCAGAGAGACTTTGTCAACTCACTGTCCCGCTGGAATAACTGTGAAATAGCCAACGATGCCAAAAGCCTGGAGGCAGCGCAGAAACAGTACGAAGCCGTACGGTATCTGGTTGAATCCGGCAACCTGATCAAGCTTGCTTCCAAGGATCAGGAAATAGCGATGGTAAGATATGAAAACCCTGAAGCCAGCTTTGTGGAGCTGTCAAGGATTTACGAAGGAAAAACCGGACAGGCCTTAAGCAAGTCCGGCATCAGACACCGCTTCATCAAGATAATTGATCTGGCGGATAAATACCGCAGCAGAAAGGAAGACTAGTATGAAAAACATAGCCATTATCACCGGTGCATCATCAGGAATGGGCAGGGAATTTGCTCTGACTGCGATGGATCACGGCCGTTTTGACGAGATCTGGTGCATTGCCCGCAATCAGAAGAATCTGGAAGAATTGATACCGCAGATAAATACCGTCGTCAGAGTGCTGCCTCTTGATCTGACCAGACAGGAGAGTTTTGAGACTTTGAAGCAGGAACTCAGGAAAGAAGACCTAATCGTATCATTGCTGATAAATGC
>CAMOMM010000205.1 GCA_946619805.1 uncultured Bacillota bacterium
TTCTGGCTAAGAATGCTGCTACAAAGATCAAACATGCTGCCATAAAGGCCGTCCCATATAACAAGCCATTAAAGAAGTCCCCAGTCTGTACCGTTGGTGCGGCTTCATTATTGACTACGATCTTTACAGGGTTATCCGTCGCCCATCCAAGATCCTCTGTTGGAACAAGCTCATAATGCTTATCTGACAGTCTGTATCCTTCCGGAGCAGCGATCTCCTTAGCATAGTATCCTCTCGGTGAATATGGCAGTTCAAATACAAGGTTACCCCATCCATCTGTTTCCCCAGTAGCATCATTACCAAAGAAATCTTTTGCTATTTCATCTGTATCGCTGTAATAAATGGCGATCTTCGCACCTTTCAGAAGTTTTGTCTGGTCCATTGCATCGACTTTGACCACAGATACATACATCTTCTTGTAGGAGTCTGTCGCGACGATCAGCTGATGCTGTTCCTTTGTGCCAGTAACCACAAATGCCATTTCGTTGATCTTGTCGAATCCGAAAGGTGATTCATCTTCTCTTAGTGTATACTGCTCATTACCCATCACATATTTGGAGATATCTTCCGGTTCTGTCGTAGAGATCCATTCATAAACAACATTTCCGTCACTATCAAGGATACTCATCTTTGCACCCGGAAGAGCATTGCCATTTGGGTCTGCCTTGAGTACAGAGACTGCAGTTGTTGTATCTACCATTGTCACAGTAATGACTGCATCTGTTCCAGGATTGTACTTTGAAACCTCAAATTCAATTTCATCAGAGCGATAAACTCCATTGATAATATCACTCTCTTCGAGAATGTATCTGTGGCCTGCAGTTAGATATTCTGAGATATCCAGCGGCTTATCTTCAGTAAGAAGACCTTCATCAGGAGTGATCAGTTCCATCGGGTATTCCCCATTTTCACCTGTAACAGTTGTATCCCAGATCCTAAGTCTGACACCAGCGACATATGCTCCTGTCTTGTCATCAATCTTCGCTACCTGATATTTGATCAGCTGATCCTTCATGATTACGTTCTGATTGATTCCATCATCTGTTACTGTGAATTCCATTTCTTCGGAATAGTAGTATCCGTCTGGTGCGTTTTCTTCGACCATACGATACTTTTTACCTACTTCAATGTTCTCAACATTATGAGGCTTGTCTGTACTGATCCACTTATCTACTTCATTACCTTCTTCGTCATAGACAGCTATCGTTGCACCCGGGACTTCTTCCCCTCCTGCATCCTGTTTAGATACTGTTACAACTTTATCTACAACATCAATATGCTGATCAACACCATCTTCTGTTACTGTGAAAGGAATTTCTGTAGCCTTCGCAAATCCGGCAGGAGCAGTGTCTTCAAGCATAATGTACTTCTTGCCGGCTTCAAGGCCATTAACCTTATGCTCTTCTTCGGTAGAAGTCCACTTATCGATAACATTGCCATCTTCATCGGTAACAGACATTTCAGCACCCGGTACCTCTTCGCCACCTGTGTCCTTCTTGGATACTGTCACGACCTTATCAACAACATCGATCTTCTGGTCAGCACCGTCGTCTGTTACAGTAAACGGGATATCCGTTGCTTTCACGAATCCTGCCGGGGCAGTGTTCTCATGCAGGACATATTCGTTACCAACTTCGAGATTCTTAATATTGTGGCTCTCTGTGGAGGATGTCCATTCGTCTACGACCTTTCCATCCTTATCGGTAACGCTCATTTCAGCACCTGGAACTTCTTTGCCGCCGACATCGACCTTAGATACTGTCACGACCTTGTTGATCATTGTGACTGTAGAAACTGTTCCGTCCTCATTGACTGTGAAATCAATAGATGAAGCTTTAGCATATCCAAGACTGTTACCATCCTCATCAACCGGAGTGATCGTTTCAGTCATTGTATATGTTTCACCAAGGTTCAGACCTTCGATGATATGTTTCTCTGTTCCAGATACCCATTCATCTACTGTCTCTCCATCTTTGTCCGTTACAACGATGGTTGCTCCAGGAAGCTCGTCATCTCCTGTAGCTGCCTTCTTGGAGAGTTCGACTTTTGTAGTCTTGTTTTCAACATTGACTGTTACTGGATAGACCTTTGTTGTGAAGTCTTTCTGCTCGAACGTGACATCATATGTCTTTTCATCGATGATCATTCCATCAGGAACAGCTGTTTCCTTCAATTCATACTTTCCAAGAGGAATGTTGCTGATGGTCTTCTTACCGTCTCTTTCAAGGTTGAACTTGGCGTATTCTGTACCTGCTGCATAAAGCACCTTTCCTGTGTCAGGATCGATAATGTCTTCTTTGGCAGTAAGTGTGAATTCGATGTTGGAGAGATCGTTACGGTCAATGAATGTCTTGTCGGCTTCATAAGTTTCTACTGTCTTGACGATATTCAGCTCACCGTAAGCACGTTCATTGTTGATGATGATCTCGATGACGTTCTTTCCGTCACCGTCGACTGCTGTGATTCTGGACTCCTTAACAGATACTTTGACCGGCTTTTCGAGCTGTACAAAACCCCAAGGTGTTTCTACTTCTTCCAGAGTATATTCACCAGCCGGGAGTTCGAGCGGTGTATATGTTGTACCGTTCTCCTCGTCTTCGTTGTAGAAAGTACCAGCCGGGATCTTTCCCTGATTCATACTTGTTGTTCTGAATGATGTGAAGTGCTTGGATCCGACACGCTGATCAAGATACTTTCCGTCTTCGCCCTTGAGCTTGAATGTAGCGCTATTCAGAACGACTGTTTCACCAGTGTTCTTATCCTTCTTGACCATCTTCACATAGTATGTTGAAGGAATATTAGAAGCGTCATACTTCTTTACAGCCTGATCTTCCTCTTCGACAACGAATTCAGCTGTTTCATTGACCATCTCATATTCGTCTCTTCCTGCTGTCTGGGCAATCACATAGTGACCAAATGCAAGTTCTTTTGATTCGGCATCGCCATTGGCGTCGGTTGTAAGAATATCCCATTCGGATTCTTTGAATTCATCTTTATGCTTGATAGCTTCAGAAACGGAACCATACTGGTCGACATACTTTTTCAGAACCGCTGTGAACTCAGCGCCTTCCTCGGGCTTGCTGAAATCGGAATTCGTTCCTGTGACCATGACCTTATGGATGCTGAATTTGCCAGTGATGACGTCATCGTTTGCCGTCAGAACGAATGTGTATCCATTGTCCTCAAGGCCTGCGG
>CAMOMM010000206.1 GCA_946619805.1 uncultured Bacillota bacterium
CGGAGCAGGGCATGTATGGTCAGACGGGTATCCTCTATAACCAGACGATCTGGTCTGCCTTCAAAGGTACCATCATGGTCGCTGTGCTGTGCTGTCTGTTTGCCGGTACGATCGGAACCATGATCGGTTATGCCGTCAGTAAGGACAGAAGAGGAAAACTGGCCGGTTATGTCAACTCCATGGCTTTCCTGCCATATCTGATGCCTTCCGTAGCAGTCGGTGTTGCTTACTTCATTCTGTTCTCCAGCGGAAAGATCAATCTGTTTAACACCTATACCGCACTGGTAATTGTCGGTACCGTTAAATATATTCCTTTCGCTTCCAGAAGTGCACTTAACTCAATGCTGCAGCTCTCTGGAGAAATAGAGGAATCAGCCATGATACTGAATGTACCTTGGATCAAGAGAATGCTGAACATCATCATTCCGATTCAGAAGTCTTCAATCATCAGTGGATTCTTATTACCGTTTATGACATGTTTAAGAGAATTATCTCTGTTCATGTTACTGTGCACACAGGGTTTCATCCTGTCTACTACTCTGGACTACTTTGATGAAATGGGTCTGTATGCCTTCTCCAGCGGTATTAACCTGATCCTGATAATAACAATCTTAGTAAGTAATTTCGTTGTCAACAAAGTCACGGGCGCCAGCCTTGACGAAGGTATAGGAGGATAAGAGAATGCCAAAAATCGTATTAGAACATGTAACAAAACGCTGGGATAAATTCTATGGTGTTGATGATCTTAATCTGGTAATTGACGACAATGCGTTCGTTACCCTGTTAGGACCTTCCGGCTGCGGTAAGACGACAACACTGAGAATGATTGCCGGTCTGGAAACTCCAACCTCCGGCAAGATCACCATCGGTGACAGAGTTGTCTTTGACTCTGAGGAAGGAATCAATGTTCCTGCCAACAAGCGTAAGGTGGGATTCCTGTTCCAGAACTATGCTCTGTGGCCGAACATGACCGTTTATCAGAACATTTCCTTCGGTCTGACCAATGTCAAAGAGGAGATGAACAGCGTTGATTTTGAAGCCAGAAACAATGCCAGACTGGCTCAGATCCTGTCAAAGCCTGAAGATGTTGTCAAGATCATTCAGGAATGCTATGACAAGAAGGGCAAGATCGACGAGAACAAACTTAACATCAAGTTAATTGATAACTATGAGATTTCAACCTATACAGCCAAAAAGCTGATGGGATACAATCTGCAGAACGCATCTGATCTGAAAGCTGTATCTGGGAAACTGGTACAGGAACTCAATAAGGCTGTTGAACAGGCCAGAACCAAGGCTCAGTCACAGGGCAATGTCTTAAGTGAAGACTTTACCGTAATGAAAAACGGGTCACCGGTCAGAAGCGTCAGAAAACTGGATAAGGAAGAAATTGACCTGGCTGTCAGAAGAGTATCTCGCATTGTCAAGATAGGAATGTTCATGGACAGATATCCGGCTGAACTGTCAGGTGGACAGCAGCAGCGTGTTGCCATTGCCCGTACCCTGGCACCGGAGCCAAGTGTTCTGTTTATGGATGAACCGTTAAGTAACCTGGATGCCAAGCTGCGACTGGAAATGAGATCAGAACTGCAGAGACTGCATCTGGAAACAGGAAGCACCTTTGTATATGTAACCCATGACCAGATGGAAGCCATGACACTGGCAACCAGGATCTGTCTGATGGACAACGGTGTACTGCAGCAGTATGATGCTCCATTAAGAGTCTACTCACATCCTGACAATCTGTTTGTTGCTGACTTCGTCGGTAATCCGGCCATAAACTTCATTGAAGCAAATGGCAGACAGGGTGCTGACGGGAAGATCGAACTGAATGTGTTTGACGGCAGAAAGGCTGAATTCACGTTCAATGACAGCACTGATGTTGCCAAGTGGTATGTTGAGGAAAGAGAAGCTGAAAAGCGGGCCCGTGAAGCTTTGGCAGTAAAAGCCAGCAGAAAGGGCTATGTAGAAAAGGAAAACAAGGAAGTTGTCTTCAAGTACCATCTGCCGCTGGTAAATGAAGTAGAAGATTATGGCGATGAACAGGTTCTGAGTGATGATGATTTCGTCATCGGCATCAGACCGGAATTCGTGGAAATCGGCGATGAAGGCTATGAGGCAGAAATCTATTCTTCAATGCCTACCGGTATGGAAACGACTGTCCGTGCTGCCATCGGTAACTACATCCTGACCAGCGTGATGTTCGGCGGTGTAATTTACAGTCTTGGTGACAAAAAGAAAGTCAACTTCAAGGGCGATGATGCAATGCTGTTCTCCAGAAGCACCGGCAAGATCATCGGCTTAGGCAAATTGAGAATCAGATAGTTTACAGAAAGAATACGGGGACCGGTCAGCTGACCGGTTCTTTTCTGATGTCCAAGTGTTTGTACAGTCAGTTTTAATGTTTGTGTCATACTCATCGTGGATGGAGGTAGAATAAAATGCTGGTAAGAATAGAAGACAGAAAAGAAAGAGAAAGAATACTTGATGAACTGGAAGACAGGGGTTTCAGCTATCAGAAATGCTACTACAATTCAGCGTTTGATACAGACAGAAAACTGTGCATGGAAACAGACAGACCGCTGGACATTGATCTGGCAGTTAAGACGATAAGCATCTTCAGATCGCTGCACTGCCGGTGGTATGACGTATACAGTTCCAGTGCCTTATACGATGCTCTGCATGGAATACTGCCGAAGAAGAAAGAGTATGAAAAAGGATATGTAACGGTATCAGGTAATCAGACCAGGGAGGCTGAGATCCTGAAAAGGGAAAGAGATTATTCCATCGTCAGATTTGCCGGCTCCCATGGGGCAGTAAGGATCCGAAACAACCGTGTTTTCTATGCCGTAGCTGACGGGGAATGATCATGGGTAATGAGGAAAGTTTATTCGGAATGTGATATATTGAAGATAACAGTTGGAAAGGGATGATCATATGAAAGTAATGCATACCAGCGATCTTCATATCGGCAGAGTACTGCTTGAGGAATCGCTTTTGGCTGATCAGAAGCATATTCTGAATGAAATCATCAGAATTGCTCAGCAGGAAAAGGTTGAGGTGCTGATGATAGCGGGGGATATCTACGACAAGTCCATCCCTTCAGCTGAAGCAGTACGACTGTTCAATGACTTTCTGGTTAAGCTTTCCGAACTTGAATGTGATGTCCTGATGATCAGAGGCA
>CAMOMM010000207.1 GCA_946619805.1 uncultured Bacillota bacterium
AAGCAGGTAAGGGATGTTATATTAGCTAACAGAAAAGAGGAAGCGTTGATGGATGTAGCCGAAAAGGTCTATACCAGAGATGTATTTGAAAGAGATTAGGATAGATGAAAAAAATCGTAGTAGTCGACACTGCAGCCAGCTATGGCGGCGCCATGACCGTACTGAAGGATTTCCATGAAGCGGTAAAGAAAAGTGACAAGTCTGTTGAGTGGCACTTCCTTTTGTCCGGCCCATACCTGGAAGAAACGGAAAACATCAAAATCCATATCATTCCTGATGTAAAGAGCTATCCGCAGCGAATCTACTTTGATTTATACAGAGGAAAAAAGATCATCGAGAAAATAGATCCTGATCTGGTGTTCTGCATGCAGAATACCCTGGTAAGAGGACTGAAAGTGCCGCAGGTACTCTATGTGCAGCAGTCCATCCCATTCCAGGAAACGTATAATTTCTCTTTATTGAAAAAACCTGAACTGAAAATCGCGGTTATACAGAATTTTCTTGGTGCAATCATCAAGAATTCGGTAAAACATGCAGACAAGGTCATTGTACAGACCAAATGGATGAATAAGGCCGTGATAGATCAATGCCACATTTCACCTGATCTGATTTCACAGGTATATCCAACCACAAAAGAGATTGCCAACAGAACTGATTACGTTACCACAAAAAGGTTCTTCTATCCGACTTCAATCGAAGTTTATAAGAACATTCCGTTAATTGAACGGGCTTGTCAGAGACTTGATGAAGAAGGCATAGATTATTCATGTCAGATAACGGTCAACAGTACCGGCAAGGCTAAAGGTATATATTACAGCGGACATATTTCGCTTGATGAAGTATATAAGAATTATGAAGATGCCTGCCTGGTATTCCCTAGCTTTGTGGAAGCCCTTGGTTACCCGTTGCTGGAGGCCAGAAGTGTCGGTTCCATAATCCTGGCATCTGACTGTAACTTCTCCCATGAACTGCTGGACGGATATGAGAATGTTTACTTCTTTGATCCGTTTAATGCAGACAGTCTTTATCAGCTGATGAAGAAAGTGGCATTGGGAGAAATAAAGAGAAAAGAAATAACCAGTGTTTCACCGGTAGGCAAGGATACCTGGAACGAAGTAATCAGAATATTAAAAGAAAACCTGAAATAACTGATCCTGGAGGATAATCATGAAGAAGATCGCATTTGTATTAGGAAACATATCATTAGGAGCGGGTACCGAAAGGGCCGTAACCAATCTGGCAAATGCTTTCAGCAGGGATGAGAACAATCAGGTTTTTATTGTGAGCATAAACAGTGAGGATAAGGATAAGCCTTATTATCCACTGGAAAAAGGCATAAAGGTCATTCACATGGATGCCGGAAGAGGCAGCAAGGTACAGCGTCTGCTGGGATATTACGGAATCGTTGGTCAGCTTAATAAGATCATGGCTGACAATGACATTGACTATGTTCTCGGTACAACTCATGCCTTTAACATCCTGCTCAGTTTCCTTAAGGGAAAAGTAAGGAAAATCGGCTGTGAACACATGAGCTACAATGCCTGTCCTAAGGCATCACAGATCATCAGAAAGAACCGTTATAAGCATCTTGATGCTGTGGTTCTGCTGACTCAGATGGACAGGGAGCATTATGATTTCCTGCCAGCAGAAAAGACCTTTGTAATACCTAACATCCGTTCCTTCCAGCCTGACAAGCCGGCAGTTCTGGAAAATAAGAGGATCATAACAGTTGGCAGACTGGACAGCCAGAAGGGATATGACATTCTGGTTGAACTGGCGCCGGCCTTAAAGGAAAGAATTCCGGACTGGAAAATAGACATATATGGTTCCGGAGCAATGAAGCAGCAGCTGGAAGACAGAATCAGGGAACTTGATGTGCAGGACTTTGTTTTCATCAATGAACCGGTAAAGGAAATCAGAAAAGAGTTTGAGAAATCCGGCATGTATCTGATGACTTCAAGATTTGAAGGACTGCCGATGGTCTTGCTGGAAGCACAGGCCTGTGGATTGCCGATAGTATCGTTCAACTGTCCGGAAGGACCAGCTGACGTTATCAATGACAGTGAAGACGGTTATCTTGTAAATGATTTCAATAAGGAAGAACTGGTTGAAAAGACTGCCCGCATCGCTTTGGATGAACAGTTAAGAAAGAAAATGGGAGCCAATGCCTTTAAGCGGTCGGACCGTTTTTCTGAAGAATCAATCCTTAAAAAATGGTATTCCTGTTTTGAAAAATGCTGAAAGCTGCAATAATTATTGCGGTTTTTTTATGTTTTATTATTGTATAATTAAAATAGTTGAATCAATAATGGAGGATATTATGAAAAGACTATTAAAAAGGGCAGCGATTATACTGATGGCGTTTTTGTTATGCTGCTCAGGAATGATGCTGAAAACAAAAGCGGAGGATAACATAACCACAGATTTGGCTATCTGGGGTGGTGTTGTCAGGGTTGGAAAAGAGATGGAGTTAGATTACTACATTGAACCATGGGAAGCCAGAGAAAGCCTTATCTGGAAAAGCGAAAATGAAAGTATAGCCACGGTAAAAGATGGCATAGTTACAGGGGTATCAGTAGGCAAAACGAGAATAACTGCAGAAACAACGGATGGGTCAGGTCTTTCCAGTTCCTGCGAAGTCAGAGTAATTGATGTTGATGGTGATGCATACGCTGTACGTACTGACGACGGAGATTTTATTTTCCTGAGGTCTAATGATGATTACACTTGGAATATGACGTCCATTACAGATATTAAAGGCAAAGTTTATACTGGGAAAATTTATCCGAATGTTGAGTCGGGAGGTTATCCTTCTTGGAACAATGACGAAAAAGTAAAAAAAGTATATGTGGCTGAGGGATCGGAAATTTATGTAAATGACATGCAGAATTTCTTTTATAATTTCAGCAACATGACTGAAGCCGATTTGAGCGGGTTCCATACAGAAGAGGTAGAGAGATTTGACCATTTATTTGCTAGTTGTAAATCACTGCAAAAGCTCGATATAAGCGACATAGTTATGAGTGAAGAGTCATATGCTCATAATATCTTTGGACAATGTAACAGTTTAGTTGAAATAGTTTTAGGCCCAGAAATAAAGTGTTGGTCTGTGTTCTATTACCTTCCGTTTGGGAAGTGGACAAATGGTACAGTAAGTATGACTGGTGAGGAACTGAGC
>CAMOMM010000208.1 GCA_946619805.1 uncultured Bacillota bacterium
CGGATCATTATTCTACCTTCAGAATAAACTGGCTGTGGCAGTTGACAACAGGGTACTGCTGGTGAATGAACTGCAGCTGGAAGGAAAGCAGAAGATGGGCATTAAGGAGTTTAAAAACGGAGCCGGACGCAACTGGGAAGGAAAGATGGCTCAGTGAACAGAAGAAAGATCATACTGACATCCTTAGCCTGGCTCACTCTGCTGGGCTTTACGGTGATACCGGCTGTATCTTTAGGCAATCTGGGCTACATTAACGGATGCGATCTGGTCATCATGGCGGTTTGTGTCTACATGAAGCCTTCAGTTGCCATGTTATACGCTTCCAGTGCCACGGCACTTGCAGATCTGTTACTGGGACAGGGCGTGTTTTCTCCCTATACCTTTGTGATCAGAGCCTTACAGGGCTGGTTAACCGGCTATATGGCACAGAAGGGGGCCAAAAGGATAACGATTGTACTGGTGTCCGGTTGTGTTGTATTATTTGGATATGCAGCGGCAACGCTCATTATGTACGGGTCATGGCAGGTAGCCCTGACTGAATCGCTGTACAATCTGATTCAGGTTGTCATTGGAATAGTCAGCTCACTTATGCTGGTGCGTTACGATGATACCTTCAGAAATTACATAGACAAGAATACGGAATAGAAATATGGAACAGAAATACATCAGAAACTTTTCAATCATCGCGCATATCGATCACGGCAAGAGCACGCTGGCTGACCGCATTCTGGAACAGACCAATACTGTTCAGCAGAGAGATATGGTCAATCAGATTCTCGATGACCTTGATCTGGAAAGAGAAAGAGGCATTACCATCAAGTTAAATGCCGTTTCTTTGACGTACGACAGTGATGACGGCAATACCTATCTGTTTCATCTGATCGATACCCCGGGGCATGTGGACTTCACCTATGAGGTATCCCGTTCCCTGGCAGCCTGTGAAGGGGCAATTCTGGTTGTTGATGCCACTCAGGGCGTGGAAGCTCAGACCTTGGCCAATGTGTATCTGGCCATCGACAATGATCTGATGGTGCTTCCGGTCATCAACAAGATCGATCTGCCAAGCGCCCAGCCGGAAATGGCCAGACATGAAATAGAGAATGACATCGGTCTTGACGCCTCTGAGGCACCGCTTATCTCAGCCAAACTGGGAACCGGTGTTCATCAGGTGCTGGAAGACATCGTTAAATACATTCCTGCTCCGGATGGCGATCCAAAGGCTCCGCTGCAGGCTCTGATCTTTGACTCTTACTATGATTCCTACAGAGGTGTCATTGTTGCCGTCAGGATCAAAAACGGTGAGCTGAAGGTCGGTGACTATATTACCTTAATGTCCAACGGACAGAGTTATCAGGTCACGGAACTGGGAATAAGAAGCCCGAAGGAAATAAACAAGGACAGACTGGAATGCGGAGAAGTAGGCTGGATCGCTGCTTCGATCAAGTCAGTGCAGGATGTACGTGTCGGTGATACCGTTACACTGCGTGATCGCCCATGCAGTGAACCATTGCCGGGCTACCGCCGTCTGCAGCCGATGGTCTATTGCGGCCTGTATCCGACGGATAATGCCCGCTATAACGATCTGCGCGATGCTCTGGAAAAGCTGCAGCTCAACGATGCTTCCCTGCAGTTTGAAGCTGAGACTTCCCAGGCGCTGGGATTTGGCTTCAGATGCGGTTTCCTGGGCCTGCTGCACATGGATGTCGTACAGGAAAGACTGGAACGTGAATACAATCTCGATCTGATCGCGACGGCACCGAGTGTTGTATATGAGGTACACATGATGAATGGAGAAGTTCAGCTGATCGACAATCCGGCTGTACTGCCTTCCAATCAGATGATCGAATACATTGCCGAGCCTTATGTAAAGGCCAAGATCATGGCTCCGAAGGACTATATCGGTCCGATAATGGAACTGTGTCAGAACAAGAGAGGAATCTATCAGGATCTGGTATATCTTGATGATACCCGTGTCTCAATAGTATATGAACTGCCGCTGGCCGAGATCGTCTTTGACTTCTTTGACAAGCTGAAGTCATCAACCCGAGGCTATGCCTCTCTGGACTATGAACTGATCGGCTACAAGAAGGGTGATCTGGCCCGCATGGACATTCTGATCAACGGGGAAACGGTTGACGCCTTAGCCTGCATAGTTCATACCAAATTTGCCTATCAGCGCGGCAGCACCATTACCCGCAAACTGAAGGAGATCATCCCGAAACAGCAGTTTGAGATACCTGTTCAGGCCGCTGTCAGCGGAAAGGTGATTGCCCGCACAAATATCAAGGCTTACCGTAAAAACGTTCTGGCGAAGTGCTATGGCGGTGACGTAAGCCGTAAGAAGAAACTGCTGGAAAAGCAGAAGGAAGGAAAGAAGAGAATGAAGGCTGTCGGATCGGTAGATATCCCACAGGAAGCTTTCATGGCTGTTCTGTCCATGGACGAGGATTAGTATGGATAAGGTACTGGAAACAATACAGGAAATGCGCATCAGCCGCGGCTGGGATAAAAGCGATACCCTGCCGATCCTGATCAAGAGCGTTTCGGTAGAAGCTGCAGAGTTACTGGAGACCATTCAATGGGATGAAGAGAACATCGACATGGATGCCGTCAAGGGTGAACTGGCTGATGTGCTGATGTATGCCCTAAGCATCTGCATTGACAATGACATTGATGTACTGCAGCTGATAAAGGATAAGATCCAAAACGTTTACGAAAGGTATCCGCAGAAGAATGGCTGACAGTCTCTACGTGCACATTCCTTTCTGCAGCCACATCTGTTATTACTGTGACTTTGCCAGGCAGAGATACAGTGACAGGATCGCTGATGAATATCTGAAGCGGCTGGAAAGGGAAACAGACCGCATTCAGCAGGAGCGTTTTGAGACAGTATACATAGGCGGGGGAACCCCGTCTTCTTTGTCATGTCAGCAGCTGGAAAAACTGTTTTCCATTCTGGAACGTTTTGAGATCACAAAGGAATTTACCTTTGAAATAAATCCGGAATCTTTTGATCTGGATAAAGCCGGGATCCTGAAGAAGCACAGGGTCAACCGTGTCAGCATCGGACTGCAGAGTTTTGATGAGGAAATACTGAAGGAAGCCGGCAGAGTCCATAAGCGGGAAGACATCGACCGTACTTTCACCGCTTTACAGGAAGCAGGCATT
>CAMOMM010000209.1 GCA_946619805.1 uncultured Bacillota bacterium
GAATGTCCTTCCAGGAGAAGGCTGCAGAGGGAGAGAAGGTCATCAAGCAGAACGAAGACAATCAGTTCCGTCTGAATAACCTCAAGAGCGTACCGCTGCCTTTTGATATTTCCCGTGCCATGGCAATGGCCCGCGTCAACAAGGAGATCGATGCTACGGTCAAGGAAAATCAGGGTAAGTTCGATCTGGTCCAGACTAATCTGAAGACCTTACAGGGCATGATCGCTGATTCTGATGAATATGTTCAGCTGCGCAAATACGGCATGGCCAGAGACAATAACAATCAGATCGACAAGCTGCTGACTGAGACCGAAAAGACTGTTGAAGACCTGGAAAATTCTCTTTCAACGATCCTGGAACAGGAAAACGTCCAGAGAGAAAAGATCAATGACCTCAAGGAGGTTTACCATAACATCAAGCTGAAGATCAACCAGCATTCCGATCAGTATCTGTTCTGCTGGGAGGCTTTAGACGGCAAGATCAATGAGATCGACCATAAGTTCTCCGAGTTTGAAACGATCATGGCTACCTCCAAGTTTGACCAGGCTCCGGGCAAGATCGATGAGATCCAGTCTTCCATTGAAAACCTCAACACCGTCATTGAAAGCATTCCTGAGCTGATCAATGTTTCCAAGAGTGAAATTCCAACCATGATCGAAGAAGTCCGGAACAGCTATACCTTAAGCAGGAAGCAGGGTGTCTATCTGGACCATCTGCAGATACCTGCCAACTTGCAGCTGATCAATGATTCACTGCAGGACGATCTCAGAAAGATCAAACAGTGCAACATAGCTGAAGTAAATGCTCAACTGCTGGATTGCGAAAAGAGACTCAACCAGTTAAAGGGAGCCATCGAAAAGGAAAACGATGCTTACAGGGAAATGCAGAGAATGAAGGAAGTCACCATCAACAGTCTGGGTGAACTCAACAAGACCGTTGATAACCTGAACGCCAACTTCCATGATCTCACTGTCAGATACGGATTAAACGACTACAGTGAAGTTCTTGAGGAAAGCAATGCCAAGACCAAGGCCCTCAATGATTCCTGCCATATTCTGATGAACTCATTGCAGAAGAATAATGCAGCCGCTACCACCAGTGTGGTCAACCTGAATCAGATGAATACCGAGATCACCGTCGCTCTCAACAACATCAATAAAATGAGCGAAACCGTGCTGGCTGCTTCCGCAGACGAAAAGGAAGCCAAGGATCAGCTGACCAAGCTGTCCATCGTGCTTAACGAAGTAAAGGCCAAGATCAATAACAACCGTATTCCTAGCATTTCCGATCAGTATCACAATGACCTGGTCAAGGCTGAGGATTACATCAAGAGACTGGAGAACCAGCTGAAGGAAGTTCCTATCAATGTATCTCTGGTCAACTCCATGAAAAACAGCGCTGTGGACTTCGTGTCTCAGTTATATGAAAGCGTCAACCGCATCCTGGGTACTGCCATAATGGCTGAAAATGCCATCGTCATCGGCAACATGTACCGTTCAAGCTATCCGGAAATCGACAGCGAGCTGACCAGAGCTGAACTGGCTTACCGCAACGGTGAATATACTCAGGCTCTGACAATTGCCCTGAATACGATCCGCAAGGTTCATCCGGAGACAATTGACGAATTAACGAAGAAAAAAGGAAACAATTAATGAAGTATTTTGACTTTGCGTCAACAACTCCAGTACACCCGGAGGTTCAGGAAACCTACCGGAAAGTACTGCAGAAGTATTATGTGAATTCCGAGTCCCTTTATCCAGAGGGACTCGAAGTCAATAAACTGATCAGTAAATCCCGCCGGCAAGTGGCGGATTTATTGCGTGTTAACCCCAATGAGATCATCTTTACCTCCGGGGCCAGTGAATCCAACAACATGGCCATCAAGGGCTACTGTCTGAAAAACAGGGATAAGGGACATCATGTAATCACTACCGTGATCGAACATTCCAGCGTGCTTAACAGCTATAAGTGGCTGATGGAATACTGCGGCTTTGAGGTTTCCTGGCTGAAGGTAAATGAAGAGGGCAAGATCAGTGTTGATGAATTAAAGAGTATGATCAGGGATGACACTATCCTGGTATCCATAATGTATGTCAACAATGAATCCGGGGCCATTCAGCCGATCGAGGAAGTCAAGCAGGTCGTAAAGGGTTACCGCAACTGTGCCCTGCATGTTGACTGTGTTCAGGCCCTGGGAAAGATCGACATCGATCTTAAGGGCATCGACATGGCTGCATTCTCCGCCCATAAGATCTACGGCATCAAGGGCAGCGGCATCTTATACAAGAAACAGTCGATCCGGATGGCACCGTTAATTTCCGGAGGGGTACAGGAGCAGGGCTTAAGAGGGGGAACCGTTGATTCCTGCGCTGCCATGTTATGGGGCAAGACATTGAGACTGGCCTTGACCGACATGGATAAGAAGAATGAACTGGTAAGACAGTATCATGACTACATGGTCAGTGAACTGAAGCAGATGGATGACATCGTCATCAATTCGCCGGCTGACGGGCTGCCGTACATCATCAATTTCTCCTGCCTGAGCATTCAGAGTGAAGTCATGATGAATGCGCTGCATATGAAGGGTTACTGTGTCAGTGCCCAGAGCACCTGCGAGTCCAACATCGCAGTATCGCATGTCATCTCCCGGATGTTCAGAGATGAAAAGAGACTAAAGGGAACGATCAGAGTATCCCTGTCAGCAACCCTGAGCTGGCGGGATGTCAGAGGGTTTATTGAAGACCTTAAGGAGATTATCAGAATTTATGGATAAACTGAAATACGAATACATCCTGGTGCGCTTCGGTGAATTAAGCACCAAGGGTAAGAATAAGAACGATTTTATCAAGAGACTGGCTGTCAACATGCAGAGAGCTCTGAAGGACTATCCTGATCTGCGCTTTGAAAGAACCAGAGATCACATCTACATTCATCTTAACGGTACCGATCCGGATGAGATCACTCCGATTTTGCAGAAGGTGTTCGGCTTAAGAAGCTTTGCCAAGACCATCAAGGCTGAAAACAATGAAGAAGCCATCCTGGAAGCTTCCCGACAGTTAATGAAGGGCAAGGAAGGGACCTTCAAGGTCATTACCCGCCGTGCCAACAAGAACTTCCCGATCCATTCCGATGAGATGAACCGCAAGG
>CAMOMM010000210.1 GCA_946619805.1 uncultured Bacillota bacterium
TGCTGCATTAATGAACTTTCCCATGAAACTGTCCGGATCATACACGATAACTGACAATGGAAGATCAAGCCAGATACCGGCTATCATTCCACCAAACAGTATTGCCCAGACAACGAAAAACTGCTTTTTATTCATCTTATCTGTTTGCCATGAATGTTTCGATATCTTCTACTTCCTTCATGATCTCCCGGCTGAGATTGATGCAGCCGTTTTCAGTGATCATGATATCGTCCTCAATTCTGACACCGATTCCTTCCTTCTCCAGATACAGTCCCGGTTCATCAGTAATGACATTGCCTGCTCTTAAAGGTTCATCCAGCAGTGAAACATCATGTGTTTCCAGTCCCAAATGATGTGATACACTGTGCCAGTAATAATCTCTTACCGTATCGCCATTACCCAGCAGGCCAAGCTTTGGCAGTTCATGCTGATAGAATTCAACGACTTTGCTGTTGAGCTCTCTTAAGGTCATACCCGGTCTTACAACCTCCTGAACCATCTTGTTGGCTCTTAAGACTGTCTCGTAAACGGCTTTCTGTCTTTCAGAGAACTTTCCGTTGATAGGGAAGGTACGGCTGATGTCAGCATTGTATAACTCATATGCCGCACCCAGGTCAACCAGAACCAGTTCCCCCGGTTTGGATTGAGTATTGTTTTCGCCATAATGCAGAACGGTGGCATTCTTACCTGATGCACAGATAGTTGAGAAGGCATGATCGCAGTTTTCACACTTCAATACAAAGTCAAAATGAGCTTCCAGTTCATTTTCCGTCACGTTGTCACGGGCTGCTCTCATCATGGCCTTAATGCCTTCATTGGTTACGGAAATGGCTTTTTTCATCAGTCTGATTTCTTCTTCATCCTTGATCATTCGCATTCTGGCAGTTAATGCCGCAATGTTTCTGACATGGACATCAGGATGCTTTTCACGGATCCTGTTGAACAGATCGCTTACCGGCCAGCTCTGGTCAAGTTCCATCTTGGACAGCTCACCGCATAAGGTAATGCTTTCAAACTTTCCATAGTTGCTGACCAGACGGCTGATAGCCTCCTGGATCTCCTCCACGTATCTGACATCTTTGATCCCGCTGATCTCCGTTGCTTCCGCAGGCAGCATCTTGGCGCCTACCCACTTTGCCATTACCGGATCAAAAGGTTCAATAAACAGGGTTTCCATAACAGCTTTAGGATGCTTGAAAATAAGCAGAGTCATGTTCTGCTCATTTATGCCGGTATAGTAATAGAATGAACGGTCAACCTTGAACGGGTAGACTTCATCCCCTATTGAATGAGGTGCCTTACCTGAGTAAAGTACCGTAATTGAATAGTCAGGCAGCTGCTGCTGCAGTTTTTCTCTTCTTTCTTTAAACATCTTTATTCCCCTCTAACATCATCCCAGAATGTGATCTTGGTATTGTGGCCTGTGCTGTCAACACAGACTGTTTTCATTGTGCTGTATCTTTCAAACAGTCCCGCTTCATCTGTGGTTTCATAATGGTCTTTACCGGCCTGCCGATAGCACCTTAACAGTTCTGCCCTTGGAAACCGCTGAGGTGTCTGGGCTCTTTTCAGGGTATCACGGTCAACTGTGCTGACCACATAACCATCTTTCACAAGTTTGACAGTATCCACCATTCTGCCGACCAGAATTGCTCCATTATCCATGGAAACAGCTTTCTTTACGGCCGCCAGATCATCTTTTTCCAGGAAACAGCGGGCTCCATCATGAACCAGTACGATTTCTTCACGGCAGCCTGACAGTCCGTTCAATACGCTCTCACTGCGACTTGCCCCGCCCGGATACAGCTGGATCCTTTCATCGCTTACATTATCCCTGAGATAACTGTCTACCTCCCGGTTGCATACTACATTGATCTGGGTACACTCATCATCTTCCAGAAACACTTTTAAAGTACGGTCAATTACTCTGGTGCCGTCATTGAAAACGTAGAGCATCTTATTGGTGCCAGTACCGAATCTGGTTGATGAGCCTGCGGCAACGATCACAGCTGAATAGTTCATTTCAAAAGCCTCTTTTTTAACGACTACATTTTAGCACACTTGACAATGAAAAAATAGGCTTGCGCCTATTTGTCCAATCCGGCTTTATGCAGGATGATTACTCCCGTCAGCAATGCGCCCTGGGAGACAATGTTGGTTAACTGAGCGATCCAGTTCATTCTGCTTGATGAATCAAAGCGGCTTCCCAGATACCCCATTGCCAGCATGAAGATGAATGATATGGCAAAGCAGATGACTGCATTTCCCTTTTTCATTCTGGCAGCCCTTATTGCCAGAACGGCTTGCGAACCGGCCAGTCCCACTGTCTGCATGATGATGAAAATGAGGTTGCTGGTATATACAGCCGGTACAGCCAGCACGGCTGCATCCTGTCGTCTGTCCTTAGCTCTTAACAGTCCCACAAAGAACAGCAGGAAGCCTGATCCCTGCATCGGGAACATGGCTTTGTTAAGAGCATCAAAATCACAGATGTTCAGGGCATACAGCAGCTTCCAGGTAGCCTTGAAACCGCCGCCCAGAAACACCATGATGCTTCCGGCTGCCAGTAAGGCAAAGGCCCCTTTGGACGTCTTATTATAAAGATCGCGCTGCAGAATGATGGCGGTGATGAAAAACAGAACGACCGGAATGAAATCAACCACGGCCATTGGAACAGAAATACCGTTCATGCTTTCACCTATTTGATCCAGGTTATCTTTTCCAGAGAGTACAGAGGTACAAACGGGAAGATAGCCGGAGTCTTCTTATAATATGCCTGATATTCAGGATCATTGCCGTAGTTCTTGTTCTGACGCTTTTCCAGTCTCTTGGCACCTGACAGCATTACATACAGTATTAACAGGAAGCCAATGGCAACGATGATCCACTGCCGTCCGCCGACTGAACCGAATCCGGAAACAGTCACACCGATCCAGAACAGAAGTTCGCCAAAGTAGTTAGGACATCTGACGATCCTGTAGAGACCCGTATCAACAAATCTGTGCGGATTCTTGGCCTTGGCATCTGATTTCTGCTTGTCAGCCAGAGATTCGATCAGAATACCCACAGCCATG
>CAMOMM010000211.1 GCA_946619805.1 uncultured Bacillota bacterium
GCATCTACGCTGGAATCAACATCTGCTTCCATTATGGCTATTCTGTATTTCTCCTTCAGCTTATTTATGGTATGGATCAGAACACTTGTTTTGCCTGATCCTGGTGATCCCATCAGATTGATGAAGAATGTTCGGTTTGACCGTAAAAAAGCGCGGAGTTTCTCAGCTTCCGCTTCGTTATCGGCCATTACCCTTTCCTTTGTTTCGTAAATTTCGTACATGAAGAAGTTCCCTTCTCTTCCATATTAATCATACTTTAAAAACCATTATTTAACAATCACTATTGGAACTTGTGTTATACGGCTAAAAAACGGAATGCCTTACACATTCCGCCTGTTAACAAACAGTTTCTTTATTACTCCATCAGGTAAAACATCCGTTCCACCCAATACGTAACAGTTGCTGATCTGATTCCTTGCCAGATATTCACCTGCAATGTTTTCATGGCCTTCTTTGGTGATGATCAGTGGAGCATTTATCTGATTGGAAAGTACACCGCCGCATAATCCATCCGGATATTTATCAGAATACGCTATGACGGCCTGAATAGGTCTGTCAAAAAACTTCTCTGCTATTCTGACTGAAGTTTCCAGTCTGTTATTGCCCCATGTTCTATCTACTGTACCGTATTTACCTAATTCCTTTTCCAATGACAGACTTACAGCTTTCTCACCGCCGAGGATATCAAAAGCTGCAGTTATATTATTAGCAGAATAGCTGTTTATAAACGTAGTCTGTTTTTCGGTCAGCTGATCACCCTTTACCAGCAGAAGCGGTCTGCTTAAGGCTGAAGCACATAGGGAATCCACAAAATCCTCTCCGGTTGCCACCAGCAGTTCTTCGCTGAACGGTCTTTCAGACAGATACACAATATATTCTAGGATCTTCAGATTTGTTTCATATCGGTTATTTCCGGATAGTCTGATGACATTGTATACATTCAGACCTGTCAGACATTCTTCAGGAACTGCAGAAGTGCCACCTAAGACGTAAACTCTGCCTTCCTGATTAAGAATACCTGCTATGTACTTGTTTGTTTCCCGGGCTTTTTCAGGCGTTGTAAGCAGCATTGGGGAATGAGTTATCTGAGCCAGATAAGCTCCAGACAAAGCATCTGCAAACGAATTGCCGCTTACCAGTATGACATTGTTTACTTTTTTGGTCATGCTGTTTTTAAGGAATTCGTCTGATATCTTCTGACTGGTAATGTATCTGTTATCTCCTGCCAGTCTGATTATTCCCTGTATTACCGGATAACCGATGTCAGCGGCATACTGTCCGCCACATACAGAACAAGTATAGATGAACTGATTATCACTTATGATTCCTTCATCAAACTGACATGACTCTGTTTCGATATGTGACGGATCATTTGCACATGTGCGTGAATGGGTTTTCCTTTCGATACCGTCGTATGTCCATTCACCGTAACTGTGACCAAATGCTTCTTTAATGTCTTTTTCAATTAAGTTGCATCTGGAACACTCACGGTAATCATAACCGTTCTCAACACATGAAGGTAATGGCCCGATATTCCAGTCACTCCAGTTATGGTTCAGATAGTCTTCGCACAGGTATGAAATGTCAGTGCTTTTGATCTTTTCACTGAGCAGCTGGGCAAGAGCTTCATTTCCAAGATAATTAGGATGAATCAGGTCAACCTGTCCTGATCCTTCTCTGCCCGTGAAATACTCATCTTCATGACCTTCCAGAGCATCTTTTCCGATGTTCCCGGCATAGTAAGCATAATCATAATCCTGACACAGATTATCAAGATCATTACCGAGAGGCACTACATTCTTCTGGATTATATCGTCCCAGTTTCCATGGCGGATGTAGTCTTCGGGTAATTCTCCTTCAGCATATTTACCCCAGCCCATCTGAGCGATTATGATCCTGGCATTTGGATACAGCTGATGCGTTGTCTCAATTAGACTTCTGGTACTGTTGGATATGGTGGTCTGATTATACCACTTTGAATCATTGGCTCCCCCGCCAAAGACGATCAGTCCGACTTTATCAGCATTAACATACTGCTGCAATTCCCTGATCATTGACTCGTAATTGATATTGTTTACTTTCCGCCAGAAACCGCGTCCACTGGCACTGTAGATCATGTTGTCTTCATACATGTCAATTTCACAGTTTGATTCTGGAGATATCAGTTTCTGCACCAGTGTGTCATTCAGTTCAAGTTTCTCAGCCAGTCTTCCGGTCCAGCAGTTAAAGGCGCCGTCATTTCTGGCTTCAGGGCTTACTTCAATACCGTTTCTGATTCCACCATAAGTTGTCTGTCCGTAACTGTCCCCGATGATGATTACTGCGGGATCATAAGTATCTGCAGAATAATTATTATTTGGAAACTGTATAAGCAAAACCAGTATTGTCAGAACTGAAACCATTATTCTTTTCATATTACCGTATCCTCTCTAAAAAGATTTTATAACGGAGAGAGTGTATTAACAATTTAAATCATAAGAAAAAGTGCCTGAGCACTTTTCCCGTTTAAGATGTTTACTTGTTTAAAGCTGTTAACAGATTCAGCAGATCAGTACCGTCGATCTGTGAATTTGTTTTCTTCTTCTTGGAAGTGGTTGTCGTCTGAGTGCCACCGCCTAACAGTGCGCTTAACAGACCGCTCATGGCATCATTACTGCTGGAGGTCTGCTGCGTCTGCTGAGTTCCTAACAGAGAGCCTAACAGGTTTCCTACACCGTTTGACTGCTGTGTAGTCTGCTGTGAGCCACCCATTAATGTGCCTAACAGAGATGAAGCTGCATTGTTGCTTGAGCCGCCGAATAAGCCCATCAGATCACCGAAATCAAGTCCGTCTGAGAGATCTACGCCTGGCTTGGTATTATTAGCTGAAGTTGTAGCTGCAGATAAGCCTGACAGTAATGCAGGTGCGATGTTGCTCAGAGTTGAGCTGACCTGGTTGGAAGTCATGCCTGTTTCGCTGGCCAGTGAGTTAACGACCTTGTTTTTGTCCTTGCCGAGAATGTGTTCAATGATCTTGGCACCGTCATCTTCATCGGCATCCTGGATCTGCTGAGTCATTGAAGTTGTCTGAGTAT
>CAMOMM010000212.1 GCA_946619805.1 uncultured Bacillota bacterium
AAAAAAGCGGTACGTAGAGATTATTCAAAAGTAAGTGGTACCCTCGAACTTCCAAATCTCGTTGAAATTCAGACCAGTTCATTTGACTGGTTCAAGAATGTAGGGTTAAGAGAAGTATTCGAAGAAATTTACCCGGTTGAATCCAGACTGGGTGAAATCAGATTAAACTTTAAAGGATACACATTCGACGAACCTGAATACACTGTTGAAGAATGCAAAATCAAGGAGCTGACATACGCAGCTCGTCTTCGCGTGAATACAGAGTTAGTTATTGAGGATGTTAATACCGGCGTCATCAATACGAAGAATGAAGAAGTCATTTTCGGTGACATCCCGATGATGACCCCTACCGGAACCTTTATCATCAACGGTGCCGAAAGAGTTATCGTATCTCAGATCGTCAGATCTCCTGGTGCTTATTTCTCAATCGACCTGGAAGATAAAACCGGTAAGGATATATTCTATACCGAGCTGATTCCTAGCCGTGGTACATGGCTGGAATTCCAGACTGACGGAAAGAAGACAAACGTCGGCCGCCTGATCAATGTCAGCGTGGACCGCAAGCGTAAGATCATATCTTCAATCTTATTAAAGGCTGTAGGTCTTTCACTTGACCCGGAAAAGGGTGAGGATACTTTTGATACGGCTGATTTCAAGAAATTCATGGGTGCAGTCAACTGGCCTGTTTATGATGTTGAAGTGGAAAGCGATCAGAGAGATTTCCTGAATCTGTATCTGTTAATGTATACCGGTATCTTCGGTGATTACGAAGACGTCGTCAATACAGTGATTGCGGATAAGGAATCCTTCCAGCAGCGTTCACTGCTGGCTATCTATGAGAACCAGCGTTCTGATGAAATCCCGACAATTGAAGGTTCCTATAACCTGATCAATGCCAAGTTCTTTGATGCCCGCCGTTACGACCTCAATAAGGCCGGACGTTATAAGGTTACAAAGAAGTTAGGGGCTTACGCACGTACCAAGAATAATTATTTAGCTCAGGATATTAAAGATGAGAGGGGCAAAACTGTTGTCAAGGCCGGCACGCTGATCGATACCAAGGAATTACTGGCATCTGTCAGAGACACCTTAGCCAAGGGCCTTTACATGCAGGCTCTCCCTCAGAAATATGCCTTTTCACATCCTGATGCCGTAACTGTCCCGGTTGCCTATAAGAAGGGCTTAGTCGGACGTATACTGGCTGAAGGAGTAAGCGATAAGAAGATCGACCTCGAGGAAGGTCTGGTCTTAACCGAAGACGATGTCAATGCACTGGCAAAGGCTGGCATTGAAAACATCAAGGTCTGGGGCGGCATCATTGCTCAGGAAGTCAAGCTGACTCCTGAAAACGTCATTTCAGTACTGAATTACGGTTCAAGACTTTATTCCTTAGGCCGTCTGCTTGATGAAAAGGGAATTGATGTTGATCTCAATGATGAGTTGGTGATCAGCCGTTACATCCCTGATACAGAGGAACCGATCCTGACCAATGAAGGCCGTCAGTATGTAGTCGACCAGGTCAAAAACGGTGCTCAGTTATCACTGTACCTCGTTGGTGCTGCCAACCAGGTAATCTATGTAAAGAAGAGCCCGGAAGATGATTTTGCCGTTAAGGTAATCGGTATTGATCCGTTTACTCTTAAGAAGACAATTATCATTTCCGATATGTATTCACAGTATTCATACATGCTGAACATGATGGATGATGTAGGAACTGTAGATGACATTGACCAGTTAGGCAACCGTAGATTAAGAACGGTTGGCGAACTGCTGCAGAACCAGTTCAGAATCGGATTAAGCAGAGTTGAAAAGAACATCAAGGAAAAGATCTCAATCACTGAGGTTGACAAGCTTTCTCCTAAGAACATCACTCACATCCGTGCCTTATCATCAGCCATCAAGGAGTTCTTCTCAAGTTCTCAGCTGTCTCAGTTCATGGACCAGCAGAATCCGCTGGCTGAACTTACCAACAAGCGCCGTATCTCTGCCCTGGGACCTGGCGGTCTTACCAGAGAAAGAGCTGGCTTCGAAGTACGTGACGTTCATTCCACTCACTATGGAAGAATCTGTCCTATCGAGACACCTGAAGGACCAAACATCGGTCTTATCAACTATCTGACTTCTTACGGTAAAGTCAATGAATATGGCTTTATTCAGACTCCTTACCGTATCGTAGACAGAGATACTCTGAAGGTCAGAGATGATGTAATCTATCTGTCAGCTGATGACGAGCTTGACTACATCATTGCTCAGGCCAACGAAGTAAAAGATGGATATCTGCATAACGATCAGTGCGTCTGCCGTTATCAGACTGAAACAGTAATGATGCCTAAGGAAAGCGTTGAACTTGTCGACGTATCTCCTAAGCAGATCATTTCCGTTGCAGCTGCCTGCATTCCGTTCCTTGAGAACGATGACGCTACCCGTGCACTGATGGGCGCTAACATGCAGCGTCAGGCAGTACCGCTGTTAAAACCTCATTCACCGAATGTCGGTACCGGTATGGAATACCGTGTTGCCAAGGACTCCGGCGGTGCTTTAATTGCTCTGGCTGACGGTCTGGTAACCTACGTTGATGCCATGAAGATCATCGTTAACGAAGATGGACATGACCACGAATATCATCTTTCCAAGTTCATGCGTTCCAATGCCGGAACATGTGTCAACCAGAGACCAATCGTCGAAGTAGGCGAAAAGGTTGAAAAGGGAGACATTCTGGCAGACGGACCGTCAATGGAAAACGGCGAACTGGCTTTAGGCCAGAACGTCAAGATCGCTTTCATGACATGGCATGGCTTCAACTATGAAGACGCTGTCATCATGTCTGAAAGAATGGTCAAGGATGACATATTCACTTCAATTCATATTGAGGAATATTCAATTGAATGCCGTGATACCAAATTAGGACCTGAGGAAATTACCAGAGACATTCCTAACGTTTCCGAATCAAGCTGCCGCTACCTCGATTCAAGAGGCATCGTCATGATCGGTGCGGAAGTCAAGGAAGGGGATATCCTTGTCGGTAAGGTAACTCCTAAGGGCCAGAGTGAAGTTTCTCCTGAAGAAAAGCTGT
>CAMOMM010000213.1 GCA_946619805.1 uncultured Bacillota bacterium
GCCTTTACCTTATCAAGAGTAAGACTGAACCGTATTGCTCAGAATTCTTCTTCTTTGAAGGACTTCATGGAGCATCAGCTGCCTTATGTGGTTTCTTCACTGTGCCAGTTCATGGAAGCCAAGATCAGATTTATCTGTGAGGATATCCCATTCTTCAAGACGCATTTCCTGGTAAAGGAAGGTTTTATCAAAAAGGATAATTTTGTCGGTCTATTTGGGGTTGTCGGTCTGCATGAGTGTGTAAACATCCTGATGCAGAAGGAAGGAAAGAACTATTGTTTCGGCCCTGACAGCCAGGCCAACAAGCTTGGTGTAGAGATCATGGACCGTCTGAAGGAACTGGTGGAACAGCATGAAAGCGCCTATTCACCGGTATGGAATCATCATTTCATGCTGCATGCTCAGGTAGGTGCCGAAAACGATGACGATACCAGTCCGGGTGCCCGCATTGCCATCGGTAAGGAAATAGATCTGTATGATCATCTGCGTCAGGCAGGCCTGTTCCATCCTTACTTCACCAGCGGTGTAGGGGATATCTTCCCGTTTGAAACGACAGCTGCCAATAATCCTGCTGCCATTCTTGATGTTTTCAAAGGAGCTTTCAAGGTCAACATGAGATACATATCAACATATTATTCTGACAGTGACCTGATCAGAGTCACCGGCTTCCTGGTCAAAAAGAGTGAAGTATTTGCCCATGAGGCTGGCCGGCAGGTTATCAATGAAACAGCCGGAGGTTCAGTTGACTCATTGAGAAATAAGGGAATTCTGGACAGAAAGGTCCGCACACTGTAATAAGAAACCAGCCTGACGGCTGGTTTTAATGTGCGTTCATACTAATTCGGAAAAGCTTTCCTTCAGTTTACGGTACTGATCCCTGGTTATATACAGCCTGTTTCTGTTACGGCTCAATAATCCTTTTTCCGTAAACATATCAATGTAGCGGTAAAGGGTCCTGAGGTTCATGTGGGAATTCTGGGCAATCTGTTCTCTGGTGTCTTTTATGTAATACGGGAAGGTTTTGGACCGGCAGCTGTTGAGCAGATACAGTCCCAGACGCTCTTCGTTGTTAAGGATCAGTCTGGATTCAGATTCATTCATGTTCTGAATGGCTAAAGAAGCCAGGTATGGTGCCAGTATGCGGTAGCTGTCAGGGTATTGACTCAGGGTGTTTTCAAACTGTTGTGATGATATTTTTATTACTTCACAGCTCTCGTCAGCATAGACACTGGCGCCAAAAGTATTTCTGTGCTGCAGATATTCCGTGACACCCAGGATCTGCGGAGCGGAAAGAGAAGCAATTACCGCATTATCACCGCTGGTGGAAACGGATTTGATCTTTACATTGCCCTTTATCAGAATGAAAAGACTGCTGATGCGATCACCGGCATTTATAAAGATCTCATCGCTGTACAGGGTAGTTTCACTGTCCCGGTGATAAGGCATGCTGTTCTCTTTCGATAATACTGCTTTCAGCAGCTGGTAATAGTTTTCTGTATTCATATATAATCCTTTGAAAATAATATAACATAAAAATACAACGACTGATCATATCACGCTCTGAAGTATAAGCCGACTGAAATGGTATTTTTGCCAACTTTACCAAAAGCAGTTTTTGTGCTTTAATAAATATGAATAAAGATGTAAAGACAATAAAAAATGGAGGGAAATTTTTATAATCTTTATGTAAGAAATCAAAGGAGAATCATATGACAGAAAAGAAAAGATCAATTAAGGATGATTTTACGATGCTTACCATACTGCTGATCCCAATCGGTGTCGCAGTAAACGTAGTAGGCGGTAACCTGGCAAGCCTTTTAAAACTGCCAATGTACCTTGATACAATCGGTACAATCTTTACCGGTATCATTGCCGGACCATGGGTTGGCGCTGTTACAGGTCTGTTAACAAATATCGTTACAGGTATCCTGAACCCTGTTAACTTCTGGTTCATTCATGTAAACGTCATCGTTGGCTTAATTACTGGTTTCATGGCCAGAGCTGGCTGGTTCACTGACTGGAAGAAGGGTTTATTAGCTACAGTTATCCAGGCAGCTGCATCAACAATTGCTTCTGCTCCTCCAGTAGTATACGTATTCGGTGGTGTTACAGGTTCAGGCACATCTCTGATTTCCGCAGTTATGATCGCTGCAGGCAAGAGCATCTGGACTTCATTCCTGAGTGTTGAAATCATCTGGACAATTATCGACAGAATCATTTCCTGGTTGATAAGCCTGGGTGTCATGAGAGTTATCCCTGACAGAACTCTGGTTAAGTTCCCTTTAGGCAACTTATACTTAAAGAAGAAATAAACTGACTGACTAAGCAAAGGGGGTAGTGGTCCCTCCCACCCCCTCTTTTCATTTTTAAAGGAAAAGGACTTTTTGATATGGACAAATCTTTTTTAGAGCAGGTACAGATTCATAAGAAAAACAAACTGGACGGTCTGCATCCGAAGACCAAGATGTATGTTCTGATCTTATACGTAATCTGTACATTTATTTTAGGCGTCAAAGTTACCAGACTGCAGCTTCCTTTATATCAGATAGCGTGGTTTGGTGTCCTTCTGATCATATTTGCGGCCAGCGGACAGTTCATGAAGTGCTTAAGAGGCTGCAAGGCAGTATTTGTAGTCTTTGCGGTCATCGTGGTTGCCCAGTCACTGATTCAGCCGGGTGGTGAGGTTCTGTTTAAACTGGGGCCTATTACCATTGAACAGGACGGTGTTCAGAAAGCCTGTTCACTTGGCTTCATGGTTCTTGACGTTGCCGGCATTTTTGTCTGGTTCTTCCAGACAACCAGTAATAAGGAAATAGCTGCTGCTTTAAATGAAGCAGGAGTAAATGATAAAATCGCCTATGTCTTCGTATCCACTCTGAAGATGATCGATGAAATGGGTAAGAATTCCCGTACGATCATGAACGCTCAGCGCGCCAGAGGAATCGAGACTGAAGGTAATCTGATGGTAAGAGCCAAGGCATTCGTACCGTCTTTAATACCTCTGATCCTGACCGCCATTACCGGTGCAGAAGAAAGAGTTGTTACTCTGGAAGCCAGAGGCTTCTCT